>CASTQR010000035.1 GCA_949451265.1 uncultured Eubacteriales bacterium
GCTCCATCAGCTTGCCGGACAGGGCCTCCAGCCGCCGCCCCTCCCGGAAGATGTAGCCCGCGCTGTCCCGCACCTGCTCCGGGGTGTTCTCCCGGGAGAGGAGCAGGTCGGCATACCCGATGATGGAGGTGAGGGGCGTCTTGATCTCGTGGGCAAAGCTGGCGGTGAAGTTCCGCTCCCGCTGGGCGGCGGCGGTGAGCTGGGCCACCTGCCCCTCGATCCGCTCCGCCATGGCGTTGAAATCCTCCGACAGCGCCCCCAGCTCGTCCCCGCTGGTGACGGGCACACGCTGGGACAGCTCCCCCGCCGCCATGCTCCGGGCGGCGGCGGACAGGCGGTTCAGGGGGCACAGGATGGTTCGGGCCACGATGAGCGACACCAGCGCAACTCCGGCGGCCATGGCCAGCAGCTTATAGGAAAAGCGCTGGTACTGCTGTTCCCGCTGGGTGAACAGGTGGGATACATACCGGCAGTTTTCCAGATACACGGTCTCGTCCGGCAGGGTGAGGGCACTGGCCCCGTGTACATAGTACGCGCCCTCCGCCACCCGGCGCAGCGTCCAGCCCCGCTGGTTTTCCGACAAACCGGAGATCAGGGGGTAGGGGCCCAAATCCGGGGGCATACCATTATTTCCACCCAGTTCCTCCCCGTCATCAGCGCTGAATCGAAAGGAAATGGTGCGTCCCCCGGTGGTGAGGGATACGCCCTGGGCCAGTTGGGCCAGATCCTCCCGCCCGGGCAGTGTTCGTCCATCCGTTTCCATGGACAGGGCGTAGCGCAGCATATCGTTTTCCTCGTATAGCGACTGCACCTCCTGCTCCAGGGAGGCGCGGAATTGGACGTCGATGAGGACAAAGCCGTCCACCGCCAGGGACAGCACCGTGATGCCCACAATAGAGCAGAACAGCTTCCAAAACAGCTTCATCACGGCACCTCCAACCGGTAGCCCACCTTGTAGACGGCTACCAAACGTTTTTCCAGCCCCAGCTTCTTCCGCATCCGCTGGATGTGGAGATCCACCGTGCGGCTGTCGCCCAAATATTCGTCCCCCCACACCTTTTCATAAATGCGGTCCCGGTAGAGGGCCACGTTCTTGTTCTGGGCGAACAGGAGCAGCAGCTCGTACTCCTTGGCGGTGAGGGCCACGGGGACGCCGCCCCGGCGGACGGTGCGGGCGGCGGTGTCGATCTCGATGTCCGGCGGCAGGGACAGCACCCGGCCCGTCTTGCCGCACCGCCGCAGCACCGTCTCCACCCGGGCCAGCAGCTCCATCAGCTCAAAGGGCTTGGTGATGTAGTCCTCCGCCCCCAGGCGCAGGCCCTTCACCCGGTCCTCCACCGTCCCCTTGGCGGTGAGGAAGATGACGGGTGCCTCCATGGAGCGGCAGTAGTCCAGCACCTCGTAGCCGTCCGCACCCGGCAGCATGATGTCCAGTAGCACCAGGTCGAAGGGCTCCCGCTCCAGCAGGTCGCAGGCGGAAAGGCCGTCGGCGGCCCAGGCACAGCGGTAGTCCGGCCCCTCCAGGGCGGTTTTGATCAGGTTGGCAATGGCGGGCTCGTCCTCCGCGATCAGGATCTTGTTCATAGGCACACCTCCGTAAGCTTATTATACACCCGCTGTCCATCATTTTGGCATCAAAAACACGGTTCCTATGGCCCTATCCGGCAGGAGGGCTTGCGCCAGAGCCGGGATATTGCTATAATAGCCGCAGAGCGGCTATTATATTTTGATTTAAGCCCTTTTGCTCCCCGGCTGCGCCGGGAACCGCAAAAGATGGCACATTATAGCAAAATGCTGGCGCGTTTATGCTATAATGGACAAAATAGCGGCTGCACCGCTGATTCCTCACACCCAAGAAAGGCACGCCTATGAGCTTTCACAAGAGAGAACTTCCCCCGCCCGCCGGCATCGCCTCCGCCCTTCGGCTGGTATGCCTGCCGTTTACCCCGCTGGCCGCCATCCTGGCCTGCCAGATCGTCAGCCTGCAAAGCGTATCCGGGGCGCTGCGATGGCTCTTTTCCTCCCCGGGGCCGGTGCTGATGTACTATCTGCCCCTGCTTCTCGCCCAGCTTGCCGTGGCGGGGCTGACCCGGCTCAGCGGGCTGGGCGGGCTGCTGGCCGGGATTGTGCCGCTGGGCCTCACCCTGGCCAGCTATTACAAGGGCCTGATCAACGGCGAGCCGCTGGTACTTGCCGATCTGGAGATGGCCGGCAAGCTGGGGAACGTCCTCAGCTTCACCTCGGGGAATCTCGTCATCTCCCGGCACATCTGGCTCGCCCTGCTCCTCATCGTCCTGCCTTTCGTCTGCCTGACCGTCCTGGATATCCTCTCCTGGAAGGACCGAGGCCCCCTCCGCTGGTCCCTCCGCCGGGGGCTGGCGGCGGTGGGCGCGGGCGTGGCGGCGCTGGCCCTCTTTGTGACCTGCGGCCTGCGGCCCTACTGCCTGAACCAATACCGCTCCTTCCCCAACCAGCCCTCCCGGGACGCCCGCCTGGGGGTCTCCCTGAGCCTGCTGTCCAGCTGGTACAGCTCCCAGCCCGCCCCCTCCATGACCTACGGCGAGGCCCGGCTCCGGCAGACCCTGGGGGAGATGGAGGCCGCCCTGGAGGGGCAGGAGACGGCGGATGTGCTGCCCCACATCATCTTTGTCATGAACGAGAGCTTTACCGACATCACCCGGCTGCCCAACCTCACCTTCTCCGCCGATCCGCTGCCCAACCTGCACCGCCTCCAGCGGGAGAACACCACCTATGGCCGTTTTTACACCATCACCTGCGGCGGTGGCACGGGGCAGGTGGAGCTGGAGACCTTCACCGGCGTCTCCCTGGAGGAGCTGGGCGGCGTCGCCACCGCCCTGGAAACTGAGCTGTACGACGCCATGCCCTCCTATGTCCGGGTGCTGAAGGAAAACGGCTACCGGACCATCTCCTTCCATGGGCACACCGCCGAGCTCTACAACCGGGATCGGAACTATCCCCACCTGGGCTTTGACCAGGTGCTGTTCCAGGACGCCTACGCCCAGGGCGCTACCTACGCCGGCGGCTACTTTGACGACGACTCCTCCGCCAGCGCCATCATCTCCCTGTTTGAGGAGAACCGGGACAGGCCGGTATTCCTCTACACCATGACCATGCAGAACCACCAGCCCTATTACGCGGGGCGCTATCCGGAAAACCGGGTGGAGCTGTCCAGCCCCCTGCTGACCCCGGAGGAGCTGGAGGGGCCAGCCTGCTACGTCAACGGACTGTACGACGCGGACCGGATGCTGGGCAGGCTGGTGGACTACTTCTCCGCCGTGGAGGAGCCGGTGCTTTTAGTCTTTGCCGGGGATCATCCCCCCAGCCTCCCCCTCAGCCCGGAGGAGACCGTCTATACCCGCCTGGGGCTGGCCCCCTCCGTCACCTCCTCCGAGTGGAGCGCGGAGGACTATAAAAACATGATGGTCACGGACTACCTCATCTGGAGCAACTACCGGGACGGGGAGGGCGAGGTCCCCAATGGCACCATGTCCATGGGCGCCACCCTGCTGGAGCTGGCGGGCGTACGCAACACCCCCTTCTTCGCCTGGATGGATCAGATCCGCCGGGACACCATGCTCTTTCACGCCCGCATCCTGACCCTGGATCCCGCCGGGCAGGTGGTTTCCGCGGACGGGCCCGCCATCCGGGCCTTCCGCTCCGCCTATACCGACGTGATCTATGATATGCTGTATGGCAAGGACTACCTGGGCGGCGCGGCGAACCGGGTGCGGGATGGATGAGGCCCCGGCCGCTTGGCCGTGCCGGACGAAAGGGGCTCCCCTCCCGGCCGCATTTTATGGAAAAGGTGTGACGTGAGATGGTAAACGAAGCGGCGACAAAGCGGAACCTGATCTGCTACCCCCTGGGCACCATCGGGCGGGACGCGCTGTACGCCCTCATCAACAGCTACCTGCTGACCTTTGTGCTGTTCACCCGCACCCTGGACGCGGCCCAGATCGCCGCCATCACCGGCATCATGATCGCCGCCCGGGTGTTCGACGCGCTGAACGACCCCATCATGGGCAATCTCATCGAGCGCACCCGCTCGAAATACGGCAAGTTCAAGCCCTGGCTGGCGGCGGGGGCGCTGTCCACCTCCATCGTGATCTATCTGATGTTCAACGTGCCCCTCCAGGGCTGGGCCTTCGTGTGGTTCTTCGGGGTGATGTACTTCGCATTCAGCATCACCTACACCATGAACGACATCGCCTACTGGGGGATGATCCCCGCCCTGGGGTCGGACGCCAACACCCGCAACCAGTTCACCTCCCGGGCCACCCTGTGCGCCGGCATCGGCGGCACCCTGGCGGCGATGCTCATACCCGTGTTCACCACCGGGTCAGGGGCCATCGGCGGCAGCACCACCACGGCCTACGGCTGGGTGGCGGTGGCCATCGCCATCGCCGCGCCCCTGTTTCTGCTGTTCACGGTGCTGGGCGTGCGGGAGCGGCGGGAGGCGGCCTCCCCGGACCGGCCCCGGGAGCGGTTCTCTTTGATCCAGGTGTTCCGGACCATCGCCCGGAACGACCAGTTGGTGTGGGTGGCGGTGATCTTCCTGATCCAGCAGGTGGGCTGCGGCCTGGTGGTGGGCGGGCTGGGCTCCACCTACATCTATTTCACCTTCGGCTACAGCGGCGGGCTGTACTCCATTTTCAACACGGTGGGCATGGCCGCCACGGCGTTTTTGATGATCTTCTACCCCGCCATCTCCCGGCGGGTCCGCCGGAAAAAGCTGATGGGGATCATGACGGTGATCTCCTCCGTGGGCTATCTGCTGACCCTGGCCTCCGCCGCCGTCCCCGGCACCGGGATGGGCCGGTTCGGGCTGCTGGTGGCGGGCTATATGTGCTCCAACTTCGGGCAGTACTGCTTCTACCTCATCATGATGATCTCCATCATGAACACGGTGGAGTATAACGAGTACCGCTTTGGGGAGCGGGACGAGGGGATCATCACCTCCCTGCGGCCCTTCATCACCAAGCTGAGCTCCGCCCTCATCGTGGCGGCCACCTCCGCCGCCTACCTGATCTTCGGCGTCACCGGCTACACCAACCGGATCTCCGACCTGGAGCAGCAGTGCGCCCAGGGCCTGCTGTCCGAACAGGAGAAGCTGGCCGCCATCGACGGGGTGCTGTTCGGCGGGGGCGGCGTGTCCGGCGGGCAGAGTTTGGGGCTGCTGCTGACCATGACGGTGGTGCCCTGGGCCATGCTGGTGATCTCCTATCTCCTCTACCGGAAGAAGTACAGGCTGGACGAGGACGAGTACGAGCGGATCTGCAGGGAGCTGGGGAAATAACGGACGGGAGGCATGGACATGGATGGAAGCAAGCTGACCTATGACAGCAGGATCCGGGAGCTGTACCGGAACCCGGTGGGGCACGACGCCCTGGCCCGGGTGCTGCTCCAGCTGGGGCTGCCGGAGGGGATCATCACCAGCCCGGCGGTGGCAAACCTCAAGCTGCGCACTGTGGCGAAGCTGGCCGGGAAGAAGCTGGGCCAGGACTTCTTTGACGCGCTTCTGCGCCTGGTAAACCTGGAGCGGGACGAGCCCGCCCCCTCCACCGGGCCTGTCACCCCCAAGTGGTGGAAGGAGGCGGTGTTCTACCAGATCTACCCCCGGAGCTTCTGCGACAGCAATGGGGACGGCATCGGCGACCTGCCCGGCATCCTCAGCAAGCTGGACTACCTGAAGGAGCTGGGGGTGGACGCGCTGTGGCTGTCCCCCATCTACGACTCCCCCAACGACGACAACGGGTACGACATCCGGGACTACGACAAGATCATGGCGGAGTTCGGCACCATGGAGGACTTTGACCGCCTGCTGGACGGGGTGCACCAGCGGGGGATGCGGCTGATCATGGATCTGGTGGTAAACCACACCTCCGACGAGCACCCCTGGTATCAGGCGGCGCTGCGGGACGAAAATTCCCCCTATCGGGAGTACTACTTCTTCCGGAAGGACGATGGATGCCGCACCCCGCCCAACAACTGGACCTCCTTCTTCTCCGGCCCCGCCTGGAACTATGTGGAGGAGACGGACAGCTGGGCCCTCCACCTGTTCTCCAAAAAGCAGATGGATCTGAACTGGGACAACCCGGACGTCCGCCGGGACGTCATCGCCATGGTGAACCGCTGGCTGGACAAGGGCGTGGACGGCTTCCGCATGGACGTGATCAACTACATTTCCAAGGAGGAGGGCCTGCCCCAGGGGAACGAGGCCATCGGGAGCCTCATGGGCTTCCACGGGATCGAGCACTACTACTACGGGCCCCATCTCCACGAGTATCTGCGGGAGCTCCGGGAGAAGGCGTTTGAACCCCACGGCGCATTCTCCGTGGGGGAGACGCCGGGCCTGGGCATGAAAATGGCCCAGCTCGTCACCGGGGAGGACCGCGGGGAGCTGGACATGATCTTTTCCTTCGACCACCTGGAGACGCCGGGGCATAACCGGTATGAGGACTATGAGTACGACCTGAACTACCTCCGGGACTACCTCATCGACTGGATGGAGCACTACGGCGGCAGCTGCTGGATGTCCCTGTTCTACAACAACCACGATAACCCCCGCATGATCAGCAAAATCACCGGGGATATCTCAAAGCACACAGCCCTGTCCAAGCTGCTGGCCGTCATGCAGTTCACGCTGAAGGGCACCCCTTTCGTGTTCCAGGGGGACGAGCTGGGGCTTTGCAATTACCCCTTCACCTCCATAGAGCAGATCACGGACGTGGAGGCCAAGGGGTATTACGCGGAGCATATTCAGGCGGAGCCGGAGGAGGCGGTGTTTGCCGCCATTCTGGCGGGGACCCGGGAACACGCCAGGGTGCTTCTGCCCTGGAATGAGAAGCTGCCGCCCTGGCACAAGGGCCTGCGCCAACAGCCCAAGGCGGAGGTGCTGTCGGCGTACCAGGAGCTGATCCGGCTGCGGCACCGGAACCGGGCGCTGGTCTATGGGGCGTTCCGTGTCTTGAACCGGGGGAAGAACCGCTTCACCTACCAGCGGGAGCTGGACGGGGCCCGCTGGCTGGTGGACTGCAATCTGGGCCCAAAGCCCTGCCGGGCGTTCCCGCTGAACGGACAGTGGGAGCTGGTCTACGATTCCGATCCCCAGGCCGCAGATCGGGAAAAGCTGCCGGGCTATGGGGCGCGTATCTGGAAGGACACCGGGGAGGATGGGCTTGGCGGCCCCATGGGGCACGGCTCGGCCAGCGGTACGCTTTGACCTTCCAGATGACCCCAAGTGGGAACAACTCACCTTTGCCGAGATGGCGGAGCTGGTGGGGGACGCCTTCCACTGGATCATGCCACGGGGTGGCCATCCTGTACAGCCCCGGCAATAGCATCCGCCGCACGCCCTATTCCAGGCGGAGCTTTGAGTACTATTCTAAAGCGCCAACCGCGGTACGGGGGCGGCAGGTTCCCTCTCCCCGCCGCCCCCGTACCGGACGAGCCGGGCCGCGGCCCGGCGTTCTATTTCGTTTTACGGCCTGTTACAGCGCGGCGTAGCCGTACTTGTCGATCACGGCCTCCAGGGGCTGGCCCGCCTTGCAAAGGGGGCACTCGTCGGGGTGGTGGCTGGCATAGCCGGGCAGGTCGTTGGTGTTGAACAGGGACACCACCGGCATCCCGTCCACCTCCTTCACGTGGCTGTAGATGGAGACCACCCCCGCCACGTTCCCCCCGTAGTAGTGGATACAGCGGATTCCCTTGCGGACTGTGCTGCCCGTGGTGACGGAGGCCAGCAGCAGCAGCACGTTTTTCCCCTCCAGCATAAACCGGGCGTTGTCCCGGAAGATGAGCTTCCCGTCCCGGCTCACGTTTTCCCGGAGCAGGTAGATCTTCTTGTCGACATTCACCGAGCAATTGCCGGACGTGGTGAGCTCATGGGCCAGACAGGTGCCGATGACACGGGTTCCATCCAGGCACAGGATGGTGTCCACCATGGCATTGCGGGTCAGATCCCGCTGGGCCAGCTGCCGGGCCACCGCCTCCGCTTCCCGGAGACAGGACTGCTGTTCGGTCACGTCGATAAAGTAGTTGATATGGCTGTTTCTGGTGGCGAAGTGGCCCTTGGCCACCCGCAGGGAGACGTTGCCGACGCTGATGGGAATTTTAAAAAACTTGGGCTGCATGGTCTTTCCTCCTTTTCGGCTCCGCTATGGGGAGTAGTTCCCTCTAAATATACCATATTTTACGGGATCTGTCCAGACATTATTTGTGCAAATTCACAAATTCACAGACCGCAGTCTGCTTGGCCTTGCAGTCTCACACAGCGGCAGTTCAAAGCCCCATTCCGAAAACTTCCCGGAGACAGCTCCAAAGCCGGGGAGTTTCCGCCGCGCTCCGGCAAAAACCCCGGAGGGATCGAAACCGTTCCCTCCGGGGCCCTGTTTTATGTCCGCTTGGCCCGGCCGCAGCGGCGGCGGGCCTTTGTGTCCGGCCAGAATTCGTTGGCCTCCATGATGTCCCCCAGGGCGTCCACGTATTTCTCCGACTGGTGGACTACGAAGGCGTCCGCGTCGATGGGCACCTGGCGGGCGTCCATCTGCCGGATGCTCCAGATGTAGAGGATGTCCAGGGCGGGGATCAGCCGCGCCCCCTCCACCGTCAGCTCGTAGTCGATGGCGGGCGGGAACTGGTCCTCGTGGACCACCCGGCGGATCAGCCCGTCATCGATCAGCTCCTTGAGCTGCTGGCTCAGCACCTTTTCCGACACGGGCAGCACTTTTAACGTCTCGTTGAAGTGGATTTTGCCGTAGGTATGGATCTCGTGGAGAATGGTCATTTTCCACTTTCCCCCAATGCAGTGCAGGGTGTAGTGGTAGGGATTGGTAGGCTCGTCGAAGGTCCTTCTTGCCATGGGCGATCGCCTCCTGGGGTTGTGGGTTTTTTGTAGTTTAACATATTTCTTCCCTGTTGAACAGTACAAATTTTAGAATGTTTTTTCAGTGAAAATCACGGGATTTTTTTCCGCCCCGCCCGCCGGATTTTTGCATCCTGCCCAAGCCGCCCCGGAGGGATTTGTGCATCTTCGCAGATACCGCGCAGTAAGTGGTTACCAAATGGTAATCAGGTGTGGGAAAAGTATGGATTGCGCGGGCCTGGGGCTTGTTTTATAATCAAAGCGTGTTAAGCGGAACCACCCGCAAAGATAAAAATCTTTCAAGGAGGAACCACAAAATGATCAAGCGTACTTATCAGGAGCTGGAGCCCTATTTCCCCCCCGCCCACTTTGGCGTGACCTGCAAGCGGTATCACGGCAAGGATGAGACCGGCGCCACCAAGTTCTGGATCGGCGTGTCCGAGTTCGAGCCCGATGGCGGCGCCGAGTGGGCCTACGAGGACAACCCCCTGGAGAAGGTCTACTTCGTCCTGGAGGGCGAGATGACCGTCACTGACAAGGACGGGAACAAGTATGTCATCCACGCCAATGAGTCCATCAGCTTCCCCCCCAACGAGGGCCGCGGCCTGAAGAATGAGTCCGGCAAGCCCGCCAAGATGCTGGTGATCATCAACTACCCCGACGCTTGATTGAAAGGAGAGAGTTCCAATGGTTGCGATTGAGAAGAATTTTGTCCAGAATATGTTCTCCGTGGAGGGCAAGGTCGCCGTCGTCACCGGCGCCACCGGCGCCCTGGGCAAGGTGCTGGCCAAGGCCTACGGCTACGCCGGCGCCAAGGTCATGATGACCGGCCGCAGCGAGGGCAAGCTGAAGGATCTGGAGACCGAGTTCAAGGCCGAGGGCATTGACTGCGCCTACTGCGTGGCCGACCCCGCCAAGGAGGATGATGTGCAGGCCCTGGTGAAGGCCACCGTGGACAAGTACGGCGAGATCAACATCCTGGCCGTGTGCCACGGCTTCAACAAGCCCAAGCCCATCCTGGATCAGACCGTGGAGGAGTGGCAGTACATCATGGACGCCGACTGCAAGAGCGTCTACATCGTGCTGAAGTACACCGCCCAGCAGATGGTGGCCCAGGGCAAGGGCGGCAAGATCGTGGTCGTCACCAGCCAGCGCTCCAAGCGGGGCATGGCGGGCTACACCGGCTACTGCACCTCCAAGGGCGGCGCCGACCTGATGGTCAGCAGCATGGCCTGCGAGCTGTCCGCCCAGCACCACATCAATGTGAACTCCCTGTGCCCCACCGTGTTCCGCTCCGAGCTCACCGAGTGGATGTTCGACCCCGAGTCCGAGGTCTACAAGAACTTCCTGAAGCGGGAGCCCATCGGCCGCCTGGCCGAGCCCGCCGACTTCGCCGGCTACGCCCTGTTCCTGTCCTCCGACGCCTCCAACTACATCACCGGCGCCAACTGCGACTGCTCCGGCGGCTACCTGACCTGCTAAGATGAGCCCCCTGCCCGCCCAGACCGGAACCGGATCCCGCCATCTGCACATCCTCTGGACCAACGCCGACCCCACCACTGGGAAGCTGATGGTGATGATGTACGCCAAGTACAGCATGAAAAACGGCTGGTGGGACAAGTGCACCGTGATCCTGTGGGGCGCCACGGTGAAGCTGATGCTGGAAAACCAGGAGCTTCAACAGGAGATGCAGACGCTCCGGGAGGAGTACGGTGTGGAGTTCGTGGGCTGTATCACCTGCGCCCGGGAGCTGGACGCCGTGGACGGCCTCACCGCCCTGGGGGTGGAGCTGGAGCCCTGGGGGCCCCACCTCACCCGGCTGCTCCAGACGGGCGCTCCCCTGCTGACCGTATAAATGATTTCAACCACACACATTATCTATTTAGGAGGAGATTACAATGGGCAAGACTGTTTTCGTAGATCTCACCCACCCCTTCGGCGCGGAGATCCCCCGCTGGCCCTACTTTGACAAGCCTGACATCGTGGGCGCCCACTCCATGGCCAAGGGCGGTGTGCTGACCCAGTCCATCAAGTGCACCATGCACACCGGCACCCACTGCGACGCCCCCCGTCACGTGATGGAGTATGAGTTCGACGGCCGCCGCGCCCGCTACTCCGACGAGATGCCTGTGGACGCCTACACCGGCCAGGCCATCGTGCTGAAGATCGACATCGAGCCCTGGGGTCTCATCACCGACAAGCACCTGGACGCCGCCTGTGAGAAGTACGGCATCAACCAGGCCGACCTGGAGGGCAAAGTGGTGTGCCTGAACACCGGGATGCACCGCCTGTTCGACGACTCCAAGGCCTACTACCACTACTCCGCCGGCACCGGCATCGACGCGGGCAAGTGGTTCGTGAAGAACAAGGTCAAGTGCGTGGCCATGGACAGCCAGGCCCTGGACCACCCCCTGCACACCGCCATGGGCAATAACGGCATGACCCGCATGAACCTGCTGGGCGCCACCGGCAAGCCCATCACCGAGGAGTACAAGGAGCTGTTCGGCGAGGAGGCTTACGCCGAGTTCGACAAGTTCGAGTACATCCGCATCCACGGCCAGGAGGCCTATGACAAGAAGTTCGGCGAGCTGGAGGACATCGGCATCTGGGGCACCTGGGAGCCCTGCCATAAGGAGATGCTGGGCCACGGCATCGTGGGCGTGGAGAACCTGGGCGGCGACCTGGACAAGATCCCCGCCGGCGTGTGGTTCCGCTTCAACTGCTTCCCCCTGCGCTGGTACATGGGCGACGGCTCCATGGCCCGCTGCAGCGCCGAGATTGACGAGGACCTGCTGGTGAAGGACGTGCCCACCCGCACCTACAAGTACGGCGGCACCGGCTACGGCGAGGCCGACGGCAATGGCGA
>CASTQR010000036.1 GCA_949451265.1 uncultured Eubacteriales bacterium
GAGAGCGAGTGGAGCGTGGTGCGGCGGTTCGCCTGCTACTACGGCGGGGTGACGCCCCGGTTTGACCGGCGGGGGCGGCTGGTGCTGGATCCCTATGGGGACGGGAAGGCCGCGCGGATCGGCGACAAGGACAAGATCACGGACTGGGAGTACCGGGAGAACCGGCACGGGGTGCTGAGCCGGGTGGCGGTGCGGCGGCGGACCACCTGGGGCACCCAGTGGGTGAGCGACCCGGCGTTTCTCGCCCAGGGCGGATGCGCCCGACGGGTGATCACGGTGCCCAACACCACGGGCACCACCGCCATGCGGTATACGGCGGACTATCAGCTCCGGGCGGCCCGGCGGGAGCGGGTGCGGCTGCGGATCACGGCGGCGGGCGGGTTCCTGGCGTGGCCGGGGGAGCTGGTGGACGTGGAGCTGGCGGGCTTCGGGGCCAATGGGAGGTACCGGGCGGCACAGGTGGAGGTGTCGTGCGGCAAGGAGGGGCTGACGACCATGCTGGTTTTAGGGGAGCCGGACGCGATGATTTAGAGCGCGGGGCGCGGCTCCGCAAACCCTCTGGGGGGCCAGGGGGAGACAAGAAGGAGGTTTTGACTTTGTGGCTGAGCGGGCAGTACAAGCGTCCGGCGGAACAGGCCGAGGGCCAGACCGGCATCGTCACCGTGGGCGGGGACGATGCGGCGGTGCTGCTGGACCGGGAGCGGCGGGGGCTGGAGGTGTACGGCCCCGGCGGCTACCGCTGGTCGCCGGAGCCGGGGCAGCGGGCCCTGGTGATCCAGGGGCGGGGGGAGATCCCCTGCGTGGCGGGGGTGCGGCAGGGGGGCGGCGTCCCCGCGTCCGTGGAGATTGAGGCCGGTTCTGTGTCCGTCAACGGGGAGGACGTGTCCGTCCAGTCGGCGGGGACGGCGGCCGTGGGCGGCGGCGGGGTGGACCTCCAGGGGGAGGTCTTTGTGAACGGGGAGCCCCTGGAGGAGTACATCGCCCGGATTGTGGCGTCTATGCTGTGAGGAGGCGGGACAATGAGCTTGAAGCTGACGGATCGGGACTACGCCCCCGACGGGAACGGCGGCGTGGCCGCGGCCCAGGGCGGGGAGGAGCTGCTGGAGGAGGCCCTGTTCCGGCTGACGGCCCGGCGGGGGAGCTTCCCCTTCCTGCCGGAGCTGGGGAGCCGGATGCACCTGCTGCGGCGGAGGAAGCCCTCGGAGTGGGACACGCTGGCGCTGCAATACGCGGCGGAGGCGCTGGAGGACATGGAGGGCGTCCGGGTCACGGGGGCGGCGGCCCGCCGGGACGGGGACAGGCTGCTGGTGACGGCGGCGCTGCTCTATGAGGGGGCGGCGGAGCCGGTGGAGATCAGGCTGGAGGAGTGATTCGTTGATTACGTTGGAGGAGATCTACGGGGGGCTGGCGGCGGAGTTCCAGGCCCGGACGGGCAAGTCCGCCGGAAGCAGCAGCGAGCTGGCGGTGCGGTTCTACGCGGTGGCGGCCCAGATCTACGCCCTGTACGTCCAGGGGGAGTGGACCCGGCGGCAGTGCTTCCCCCAGACCGCCCAGGGGGAGGAGCTGGACAAGCACGCCCTGCTCCGGGGGGTGGCCCGGCGGCAGGCGGCCAAGGCCGGGGGCGCGGTGCGGTTCTACGTGGACGAGGCGCAGGAGGCGGCGGTGGACATACCCAAGGGGACGGTGTGCATGACCGCCGGGGGCGTGCGCTTCAACACCACGGAGGAGGCGGCGGTGGCGCCGGGGGCGCTGTACGCCGAGGTCCCTGTGGAGGCCGCGGAGGCCGGGGCGGCGGGCAACGTGGGGGCGGGCACGGTGGTATACATGGCCCAGCCCCCGGTGCGGATTGTGGCCTGCGCCAATGTGGAGCCCTTCACCCAGGGGCTGGACACGGAGGGGGACGAGGCCCTGCGGGAGCGGGTGCTGGCCACCTTCCGGCGTCTGGCCAACGGGGCCAACAACGCCTTTTACCGGCAGGCGGCCATGTCCTTCCCGGAGGTGGCGGCGGTGACGGTGCTGCCCAAGAACCGGGGGGTGGGGACGGTGGACATCGTGCCCGCCGCCCAGGGGGGCGTGCCCTCCCAGGCGCTGCTGGCGGAGATGCAGGACTACTTTGACCGGGTGCGGGAGATCGCGGTGGACGTGAAGGTGAACGGGCCCACGGTGGAGACGGTGGACGTGTCCCTGAAGCTGTGGGCGGCGGAGGGCCGGGACTTCGCCGGGGTGTCCGGGGCGGTGGAAAAGCTGCTCACCGCCTGGTTCAACGGGGAGCGGCTGGGGAAACCGCTGACCAGGGCCCAGCTCACCAGCCTGGTGTTCGGGGTGGACGGGGTGGACAACTGCGAGATTTTGTCCCCGGCGGCGGATCTGCCGCTGGACAGCGTGACCCTGCCGGTGCTGGGGACGCTGGCCATCACCGACGGGACGGCGGCGGAACCGGAAGCGCCCCCTGAGAGCGGGGTGGACGGGTGATCCACGAGGAGTATCTGGCGGCGCTGCTGCGGCCGCTGGGGGTGTACGACCTGCGGGAGGGCACCGTCAACCGGGGGGAGCTGGCGGCCTATGGCCTCCGGCTGGACGCCATGGAGGCGGAGCTGGAGGACACCGCCCGGGAGATGAACCTGACCACCGCGGAGGGCTTCGGGCTGGAGCGGGTGGAGGAGCTGCTGCCCTACCGCCCGGTGTGCTCCACCGCGGGACAGCGGCGGGGGGCGCTGGCGGCCCTGCTGCGGATCGGCGGGGACAGCTTTACGCCGGAGGCCATCAACGACACCCTGCGGGGGTGCGGGCTCAACGCCCGGGCGGAGGAGAACGGCCGGCCGGGGTACGTGAAGGTGTACTTCCCCGAGGTGGCGGGCATACCGGAGGGGTTCGACGCCCTGCGGGCCATCATTGAGGAGATCCTGCCCAGCCATGTGGACGTGACCTATGTGTTCTGGTACAACACCTGGGCCATGACGGCGGAGCGGCACCCCACCTGGGGGGACGCGATGGACGCGGGCTTGAGCTGGTACGGCGCGGCCACCGAGTACGACGGAGAGCTGGACTGGCCGTGAGCCGGGTGAGGGGGGGCTGTGCGCGGGGGGCGGACAGCCTCCCCTGGCCTGTGGACGGGGGCGAATAATTTTTTGGAAACTTCACAAAAAGGGGTTGACAAATCAACCGGCTTGTCGTACAATACAGACAGAAAGGAAAAAGGTGAGTCCAATGTATTAACGTAGAACGCACCAACCACTTTCTGCGATTGGGGAACGCAAAGTGAAGCTAAAAGCTCAATCGTTCCAAACACGCTTGTGCAAGCGAAGGAAGCCAGATTCAGTCTGAAGCCCACCATTGTTTGAGGAAACGGAGACGGACAGTTTCAGGCGCAGCCCCAACGCAACCCGTCCGGCGAAGCCGGAAGAAAGCGAAGGTATCAGCCCTTGGACAACAAAACCCAGAAGTAGGCCCCCAGCCGCGGTAGAGGACGGCTGGGGGCCGGAGCTTTGTCTGGGGAGGTTTCCGGGGCTGGTTTGGAATGGGCCGGGAGGGGTTTTGTGAGGTATTGGATCAGGTATCTGGTGGATTTTGGGGCGCTGGCCCTGTTGTATGGGCTGGTGCTGTTCAGGCGGTGGCGGGCCAGGGGCCGGGACTGCCTGGTGGTGAATACGCTGCTGTACGCGTACCTTTCGCTGGTGCTGTTTGTGACGCTGATGCCTGTCATAACGGCGATCCCCTTTGTGTGGAACCACCCCTATCAGCCCATGAACCTGGTTCCCTTTGCCGACGTGCTGGCGGGGCGGGGGGATTTTGTCCGGCAGGTGGCGCTGAACGTGGTGATGACCATGCCGTTCGGGTTTTTGTTCCCGCTGACCCGGACGGGGGACGGGCGGTTCGGCCGGACGGTGCTGGCCTGCCTTTGCGTGAGCCTGGGGATTGAGCTGCTTCAGCCGCTGATCAACGGAACCCGCTCCTCGGACGTGACGGATATCATTACCAACACGGCGGGCGGGGTGATCGGGTTTGGGCTTTATCTCCTGTTCAGGCCGGTGACGGGCTGGATTTTGGGGCGCCTGCGGGCGGGGAAACAGGGGGACGGGCCCTGATCCGGGGCGGTTCCCCTTTCTTTACGAAAATTTAACGGGCGGGGCCGGGAAAAAGGCTTGCAAATTGGGAAATAGTTTTGTATTATAGGAACTGATACCCTGACGGGTGTTGGACTGACTATCCGGGGCGCTTTTGGGGCAGACTTCCAGGCGCGGAACAGATACAGGAGTGAAAACTATGTTTGCAAGAGATATCGGCATTGATTTGGGCACCGCCAGCGTGCTGGTCTATATCAAGGACAAGGGGATCGTCCTGCGGGAGCCCTCCGTGGTGGCGCTGGACAAGAACACCGGCAAGCTGCTGAAGGTGGGCACCGACGCCCAGCAGATGCTGGGCAAGACCCCCGGCAACATCGTGGCCATCCGCCCCCTGCGGGAGGGCGTCATCTCCGACTACGACATGACCGAGCGGATGCTCCGGGAGTTTATCCGCAAGGTGGCCCCCGTCCGGGTGTTCAAGCCCCGGGTGGTGATCTGCGTGCCCTCCGGCATCACGGAGGTGGAGGAGCGCGCCGTCATCGACGCGGGCATCCAGGCGGGCGCCCGGCGGGTGTACCTCATTGAGGAGCCCCTGGCGGCGGCCATCGGGGCGGGGGTGGACATCACCCAGCCCGACGGGCATATGGTGGTGGACATCGGCGGCGGCACGGCGGACATCGCCGTCATCTCCCTGTCCGGCATTGTGGAGTCCGCCTCCATCAAGGTGGCGGGGGACGCGTTCAGCGAGGCGGTGGTCAAGTACATCCGCAAGCGGCATAACGTCCTCATCGGCGACCGCACGGCGGAGGAGCTGAAAATGACCATCGGCTGCGTGTTCCCCAGGCCGGAGGAGATCTCCATGGAGGTGAAGGGGCGCTGCCTCATGACCGGGCTGCCCCGGGTGTTCACCGTCACCTCCGGGGAGATGATCGAGGCCTTTGAGGAGCCCTGCTCCCGGATTCTGGAGGCCGTCCACGGGGTGCTGGAGCGCACGCCCCCGGAGCTGGTGGCCGATATCTCCAGCAACGGCATTATCATGACCGGCGGCGGGTCCCTGGTGTGGGGCTTCGACAAGCTGATCGAATCCCACACGGGCATCGAGACCTATGTGGCGGACGATGCCATCTCCTGCGTGGCCAACGGCACCGGGCGGAGCCTGGAGTGGGTCAACGAGATGCAGGACGGGACGATGAATATTTCCCGCAGCAGGCAGATGCTGTAGGAGCTGGCGAAACATGGATACGGGGAGGGGGCTTCGGAGGAGGCCCCCTTCCTTTTGACGCGGGGACGGGGCGGAAAATTGGGGCGATTTGCAAAAATAGAGCCTTGTGTTTCCCGGAGGGCTGTGATATGATATGGCAGAGTGCCCTCCTATGCCCTGAGGGGCAGGGGGCCGTCCGAAGAAAGGGGGACGGAAACCTTTGGAGAGAATTTCGGACAAACAGAAAATCCTCATTGTGGACGACTCGGAGATGAACCGCTCCATCCTGGCGGATATGCTGGGGGACGAGTATGAGATCCTGGAGGCGGAGAACGGCAATGAGGGCGTGGCCATGCTGCAAACGCGGGGGAGCGAGATCTCGCTGGTGCTGCTGGATATTGTCATGCCGGGGCTGGACGGCTTCGGCGTGCTGAACGTGATGAACAAAAACGGCTGGATTGAGGACATCCCGGTGATCATGATCTCGGCGGAGAGCGGCTCCTCCCACGTGGAGCGGGCCTTCGACCTGGGGGTGACCGACTTCATCAGCCGGCCCTTTGACGCGCTCATCGTCCACCGCCGGGTGGTGAACACCATCCTGCTGTACGCCAAGCAGAAGAAGCTGGTCGGCATGGTGGCCGAGCAGATTTACGAAAACGAGCACCGCAGCAGCCTGATGATCGATATACTCAGCCACATCGTGGAGTTCCGCAACGGAGAGAGTGGCCTCCATGTCCGCCATGTACATGCGCTCACCGAGATCATGCTCAAGACCCTGGTCCAGCACACCGACAAATACCGCTTGACCCAGACGGACATCTCCGTCATCAGCACCGCCTCCGCCCTCCACGACATCGGCAAGATCGCCATACCGGAGGAGATCCTCAACAAGCCCGGGCGGTTCACCGACGAGGAGTTCGCCATCATGAAGAAGCATTCCATGTATGGCGCGGATATGCTGGAGGCCCTGCCCTTCTACCAGGACGAGCCGCTGGTGAAGGCGGCCTATCAGATCTGCCGCTGGCACCATGAGCGGTGGGACGGCCGGGGCTACCCCGACGGGCTGAAGGAGGACGAGATCCCCATTTCCGCCCAGATGGTGGCCCTGGCGGACGTGTACGACGCCCTCACCTCCGAGCGGGTGTATAAGCCCGCCTTCCCCCATGAGAAGGCCGTGGCCATGATCCTCAACGGGGAGTGCGGCACCTTCAACCCCCTGTTGATGGAGTGCCTGCGGGACTGCGCGGACCTCATCCGGGACGAGCTGGCGGGGGACAGCGCGGCGCGGCAGAACCAGCGGGAGATGCAGAGCGTGGCCCGGGAGCTCCACAAGCACGAGGAGCTCACCGCCTCCGAGCGGACGCTGGAGCTGCTGGAGCACGAGCGAATGAAGTACAGCTTCTTCGCCGCCATGACGGAGGAGGTCCAGTTCGAGTACACCGTCCAGCCCCCCATGGTCACCCTCACCGCCTGGGGGGCGGAGAAGCTGGGGCTTCCGGAGATCGTCATGGACCCCCTCCACGACGAGAAGTCCATGGCCCGGCTGGGGGAGGACAACTGGCGGGGGCTGGCCGACGCCCTCCACGGCACCACGCCGGGCAAGCCGGTGGTGACCTACGACTGCCTGCTGAACTTCGAGAGCGAGCCACGGTGGACCCGGATCGTGGCCCGGGCCACCTGGTCCTCCGACGAGCCCCCCCGGTATACGGGGGCCATCGGCAAGGTCATCGACATCCACGACTCCCGGATGATGCTGGACAACCTGGAGCGCATGGCCACCCACGACGCCATGACCGGCCTGCTGAACCACGCCACCGCCAAGAAGCGGATCCAGGAGCGGCTGGCGGAGCGGCCCGACGGCAGGTTCGTGCTGGCCATTGTGGATCTGGACCATTTCAAGCAGGCCAACGATACCTATGGGCACCTGTTCGGGGACGAGGTGCTGATCCACCTGGCGGGCAGGCTCCGCCAGAGCATCCGGGGCGGGGACATTGTGGCCCGGGTGGGCGGGGACGAGTTCCTGGTGTTCCTGGAGTGCAGGCTGGAGACGGAGCCCGCCATCCATCGGATCTTCGCCGCCCTGGAGGGGAAGTACAAGGACTTCCCCATCGCCATCAGCGTGGGGGCGGCCACCACGATGGACGTGGGCACCGACTACAATGCCCTGTTCAAGGCGGCGGACCAGGCGCTGTATACCGTGAAGCGGGGGGGCCGGGGGCACTACCGCTTCTATGACGGCAGCATGGAGAACACCCTGTCCGTGATCTCCCCCATCGACGGGGGGAAGCCCTCCGGGGACTGAGAAAGGAGCGTACGCGCGATGACGCTGCAAGAATGCTATGCCGCCCTGGGCGGAGACTATGACGAGGTGATGGGCCGCCTGCGCAGCGAGCGGATGGTGCAGAAGTTTGTGCTGCGGTTTTTGGACGACAAGAGCTACGACCTGCTGTGTGCGTCCATGGAGTCCGGGAGCTATGAGGAGGCGTTCCGGGCGGCCCACACCATCAAGGGCGTGTGCCAGAACCTGAGCTTTACCATGCTGGGCAAGTCCAGCAGCGCGCTGAGCGAGGCGCTGCGGGGCGGGTACACCCCGGAGGCGGAGGCCCTGGCGGAGCAGGTGAAGGCGGAATACCAGCAGACCGCCCGGGCCATCCGGGCCTTCCAGGAGGCCGCCGCGGGATGAAGAACAAGACGACCCGGTTTCTGCTGGGCAGCCTGATCGGGGTGGTGCTTTTGTGCGTGGGGGTGTTCTCCTTCTTCTCCCTGCACATGAGCACACAGAGCTCCTGGGCCATCAACGAGGTGGGCACGCTGTATATGTCCCGGATGAGCCAGCAGACCTCCAGCCACTTTGAGAGCATCATCAGCCTCCAGCTGGAACAGCTCCGGTCGCTGGCCGCCAGCGTCCCCTCCGAGAACGTCCACGAGGACAAGGCCCTCCAGGCGGAGCTGATCCAGGGCGGGCAGGCGCGGGACTTTACCTACCTGGGGTTCTGCAACAAGGACGGCGGCATTGAAATGCTGCACGGGGGCCAGGTGACGGTGGTGGACCCCGAGCCCTTTGTGGGCTCCCTGGAGGAGGGGCAGCAGAAGGTGGCCATCGGCCTCAACCCCCAGGGGGAGAAGGTGGTGCTGCTGGGAATGCCGTCCCCCTACCCCTCCAGCCCGGAGCATGACTGCGTGGCGCTGGTGGCGGGGCTGCCGGTGGAGTACATCAGCGACAACCTGACCCTGGAGGCGAACAGCGAACAGGCCTACTCCTACATCATCCGCAAGGACGGCTCCTTCGTCATCCGCAGCGCCGGCGCCTTCCGGGACAGCTACTTCGAGCGGGTGCGGGTGATGTACGAGGACGTGAACGGCATGACGCCGGAGCAGTACATCCAGACGCTGAGCCAGGCCATGGCCCGGAATGAGGACTATTCCAACGAGTTCACGGCGGAGGGGGAGCGGTACCACCTGTACTGCACCTTCCTGCCCTATTCCGAGTGGTACCTGATCACCTTTATGCCTTACGGCGCCCTGGACGAGACGGTCACCGGGTTCATCCGGGAGTGGGGCGGGCTGACGATACTCAGCGCGGTGATCATCCTGGCGGCGCTGCTGGCGGTGTTCTTCAAATACTTCCAGCTCACCCGGGCCCAGCTCCGGGCGGTGGAGGAGGCCCGGCAGGGGGCGGAGGCCGCCCGGCGGGAGGCGGAGCACGCCAACCGGGCCAAGAGCGAATTCCTCTCCAATATGTCCCACGACATCCGCACGCCCATGAACGCCATCGTGGGCATGACCGCCATCGCCACCGCCAACATCGACGACACCAAGCAGGTGCAGAACTGCCTGAAGAAGATTACCCTGTCCAGCAAGCACCTGCTGGGTCTGATCAACGACGTGCTGGATATGTCCAAGATTGAGAGCGGTAAGATGACGCTGAACCTGGATCAGGTGTCCCTGCGGGAGGTGGTGGACGGCATTGTGTCCATCTGCCAGCCCCAGGTGAAGGCCAAGAAGCAGCAGTTTGACGTGTTCATCCACGATATCTCCACCGAGAACGTGCTGTGCGACAGCGTGCGGCTCAACCAGGTGCTGCTGAACCTGCTGTCCAACGCCATCAAGTTTACCCCCGAGGGGGGCGAGATCCACATGGCGCTGTACGAGGAGGCGTCCCCCAAGGGGGAGGGCTTCGTGCGCATCCATGTGCAGGTGAAGGACACGGGCATCGGGATGTCCGGCCAGTTCATGGAGCACATCTTCGACTCCTTCGCCCGGGAGGACAGCGCCCGGGTCCACCGCACCGAGGGCACCGGGCTGGGCATGGCCATCACCAAGTTCATCGTGGTGGACGCCATGGGCGGCTCCATCGACGTCAAGAGCCACCAGGGGCAGGGCACCGAGTTTGCCGTCACCCTGGACCTGGGGAAGGCGGAGGTGATGGAGGAGGACATGATCCTCCCCAACTGGAATATGCTGGTGGTGGACGACGACCGGCAGCTCTGCGAGTCCACCGTGGCCTCCCTGGGCGCCATCGGCGTCACCGCCGAGTGGGCGCTGGACGGGGAGAACGCCCTGTCCATGGTGATGAAGCGCCACAAGCGGGGGGACGACTACCAGATCATCCTGCTGGACTGGAAGCTCCCCGGCCTGGACGGCATCGCCACCGCCCGGAAGATCCGGGAGGAGCTGGGGGCGGACGTGCCCATCCTGCTTATCTCGGCCTATGACTGGGCGGAGATCGAACACGATGCCCGGGAGGCGGGGATCACCGGCTTTATTGCCAAGCCGCTGTTCAAGTCCACCCTGTTCAACTCCCTGCGGCAGTTCACCGATATGCCGGAGGCGGAGGAGGAGCAGGCCGCCGAGGGGATCCGGGATCTCACCGGCAAGCGGGTGCTGCTGGCGGAGGACAACGAGCTGAACTGGGAGATCGCCAACGAGCTGCTCAGCGAGGAGGGGCTGGTGCTGGACTGGGCGGAGAACGGGCAGATCTGCGTGGAGATGCTGCAAAAGTCCCCGGTGGGGTATTACGACGCCATTTTGATGGATGTGCGTATGCCCATTATGGGCGGATACGAGGCCACCCAGGTGATCCGGACCCTGGACCGGGCGGACCGGGACCTGCCCATCATCGCCATGACCGCCGACGCCTTCGCCGAGGACGTGAAGCGCAGCCTGGACTGCGGCATGAACGCCCATATCGCAAAGCCCATCGATGTGCGGGAAGTGCTGCGGCTGCTGGCCAAATACATCAAATAACGGGGGGGCGGGCCCAGGGCCCGCCCGTCCTCATTCTGTTCGGAAAACCAGAAGAAGGAAATTATGGCTGGTGCTTCCAGGAAACGGGAATTGTACTGCAAAAGTCGGAAAAACCCCGCATTTTGCCGGAAATTTTGGGCGGATCCACAGGGCTTTGAGGGTGGGCAGGGCAGACCTCAAAACAAAAAAACAGTTGCACTTCCGTGGACGCTGTGTTATAATAAAGTGCCGTATGCCGTGGGGGCGGCTTGCGGGCGACAGTGGCCCGGAGGTTTGCCCCGGAGACCGGCCCAGAGGGGTGAGATCTCCAGATGGAACCCGCTGGGCTCCCCGTATGTTTTGGGGGGCCGGGGCATATGCTTTGATTCGTGACGCGCGCCGCGGGCCTGTCCGCGGCGGGAGGACGCAGGAGGTTTGAGTATGAGTTTCCTGACCAGCAATTCCCAGCTTCTGCTGGAGAAGTCCAT
Source organism: uncultured Eubacteriales bacterium (assembly GCA_949451265.1). The sequence continues at coordinate 10,980 of CASTQR010000036.1, forward strand.
GGGGTTCCTGTGGACGAAGCAGGCGGCGATCCTGGACAACATCGCCAACGCCGAGACCCCCAACTACAAGGCCAAGGTAGTCACCTTCGAGGAGAGTTTGCGCAGCAAGCTCCAGGCCCAGCTGTCCGCCGGGCGGTACGGGACGACTTCCGGGAAGTACCTGTTAGGGGAAGCGGGGGAGACGGAGGACGCCGCCGCCCGGATCCCCACCCGGGTGGGGGAGCAGTCCATCCGCCGCACCATTGAGGGGGCCGAGCCCGTGGTGTTCGAGGCCCAGGAGCAGACCCGCATGGACGACAACGGGGTGAACACCACCGACCAGATGGTGGAGCTGGTGCGCACCGCCTACCAGCAGCAGTATGTGTACCAGGCCATCAACAAGCACTATTCGATTTTGCGGATGGCGGTCAGGGGCCAGTAACATATATCACCGGTTAAGCGTTTTACAGGAGGTACATAACCATGGGCTTCATGAATACCATCAACATCGTGGGCTCCGGCCTTACCGCCCAGCAGCTCCGGC
>CASTQR010000037.1 GCA_949451265.1 uncultured Eubacteriales bacterium
CCCAGGCGGCTGAGCAGGGCCAGCTCCTCGGTGGAGGCGGCGTACCCCCGCAGGGACAGAAAGGCGTGGTACGCCCCGCCGATGATGGAGCAGTCCGTGTTGAACTTCACCGCCGAGGGGGCCGCCATGTCCAGGAAGTCCTTGGGGCGTGGAACGGCGGCGGGCTTTGGCGCCGCTTTCTTCTTCTGTATTTTCTTAGCCATGGCACACCGCCTCCTCACCGTCAAAATCGGGGAAGGACTCCGTGGCCATGTCCCGCTGGTAGTACACCATCAGGATTCGCTTGATGTCCTGGGTGTCCGCCAGCCGGACGTGGAAGCCCCCGTCCCGGAGGCTTTTCTCCGTCTGACGGGGGTCGGCGGCGCTGTCCTTTTCTACGGGATAGACCAGGGCGAACTCCCGGGCCGAGGCGGTGGACGCCTGGATGTCGTCCAGGTGGGCGGCGTCCCGCCGCAGCAGTTCCCGGACAGCCGGGAGCTGCTCCTCCTCCAGCCGCCTGTGGTAGAAGTCCTGGTTGGCCTGGAAGGACTCCCGGGAGTCCAGGGCCAGCAGGCGCACCGCGGGGGTGGCCCGGAGCAGGTTGGTCAGGGCGGTGACCCGGCCCCGCACCCCCTCCGGGGACAGCACGGACAGGTTGTCCGGCCGGAGCATAAAAAAGACCAGCTCCCCCTTGGCGGTTTTCACGCCGTGTTCGGTGAGCTGGGTGATCCCCATGAGCTGGCGGGTGGACTGGCGCTCCCGCAGCTCTTTTTTCTGTTTTCGGTTCAAGTTTCGTTTTCCCTCCATTCAAAGTATTGCTGCTTCAAAAACAGGAAGCACAGGGCGTAGCGCAGGAAGTCCAGGATGCTGGCGTCCTCCAGCCGGATGCTGAGGAAGGCGTAGAGCACTGTGGCGATGAGCGGCGGCACCAGCCCCAGCTGGGCCAGCGCCAGGACTGACAGGATGAAACCCACGCCGATCACCGCCACGTCCCGCAGCGCCCACAGCCACAGGGTGGGCTTCGCCTTCAGGTTGTTGGGGTAGATATAGATGGAAACCACCTCCAGGGAATGAAAAATGCCGCCTGCAATCAGGCGGCATAAATTGACAATATTCCAATCGTCAGTTATAATGTGAATTGCCCCGCGAGGGGCCGGAAGGGTACTGTTACATAAAAAGCGGTTGGCCACTCCCTTGTGAAAGGGGGTGATGGCTAATGGGACACAGGCGCTGGGTGAAAGCCCTGCGTATCTTGTTTTGGTTCATCATCGCGCTGTTGCTGATGATAGCCACGGCCCCAAAAGCGTACTGACCGCTTGGCTGGTCCCCAAGCGGTCAGTATAGGCTTTGCTTATACACACTGTCTTGTAAGGGCTGACCGCCGTAGCAGTGCCCTTCTGTCATGATTATACCTGTGCGCCGCTGTTTTGTCAATGGCTTTTGGCGGCCTCCCCATCCTCCGCGCCGCCGATGGCGGCCATGGCGTCCAGGCACCACACCGCGTGTTCCTTCAGTGTCCGCAGCAGCGCCATTTCCGCGGGGTTCGGCGCGTCCATCGGCTCCACCCGGCCCAGGGGGTGCATCTCGATCCCCAGGGCGTGGCAGTCCAGGAACATCTCGCCGGGATGGTGGATGTGGGTATGGACGCTGGCCTCGCCCCAGTGGGGGACTTCGGCCCGGTAGCTCACGCTGACAGTCTGGCCGGAGTGATCCTTCCGGCTCCTGTCATTCCACGTCAGTGCCATGGCCTGCCGCCTCCTCCCGATCCGCCTCGTCCAGCGCCCGCTGGATCAGGCCCAGCACGAACTCCTTCTGGCTCACCTTTTTGCCGGTGCGGCGGCTCTCCTGTTCCAGCAGTTTCTTCAGCCGGATGAACATTTCCTCTGGCATTTGGAAGGCCATGGTACGCATCCCATTTTCCATCTTCTCTGTCCCTCCTTCAAAATAGTTGGTCAGCAGTTCGGTGATGTACGCGCTCAAGGTCATCCCGGCCTGCTCCTGCGCCGCCCGCACCCGGCTGTGGAGCTCCGCTGGGATCATGGCGCACAGATTTTTTTGGTTTTCTGCCATTGTGCTTCCTCCTTCCGCGCTTTGGTAAGGGCAAGTATACCGATAACCGGGCCACAATGCTATTCACTATAAGCAACGAAGATCTTGGCGCACACGAAGCAAAACCAACAATTACCCCGCCCTCAAAACCAGGGCCATCCCACGCATCAGGTAGTCCACACACGGGATGGCCACCGAGTTGCCCAGCGCCCGGTACCTGGGCGAGTCCGCAGCGCCGGGCAGGGCGGTCCAATCATCGGGATAGCCCTGGAGCCGTTCACATTCCCGGGGGGTCAGCCTCCTGATCAGTAATGGTGCTTCCACGATCAACTTGTCCTGCGAGACGTACTGGGCGTTAGGGCCTTTGCAGTCGCTGCTGGTGAGGGTACCGACAGTTTCCTGATAAATTAGATCGGTTGCCTCCTTCTGCTGGCGGGAGCTCTGGGTGGAGGCCACGCCGCCCTCCCGGAACTTGTCGCAGCGCTGGCGGGCAAAGACAGCGTGGTGGTCGGTGGCGGTCAGGGTGTAGGCGATGTCCTCCTGTATCCCCAGGCCGTTCCCGCCGTTCTCCGGCTGGCGGTCGATGGCGTTCCCGGTGATGCAGAATACGGGTTCCTCCTCCTGCATGACCAGGCTGAGGTTGTTGCCGCCTGTACCAGCCCTGGCAGACAGGGTGGGCGCCACTTTATGGGGGCCGGTATATCTCGCATCGATCCCGTGGTTCTCAAAAATTAACGGCTGATGACCATGCTCCTGTGCCCGCAGGGTGCCAGATATGTCCTCGGAGCATTCCATAACCCGCCCGCCCTGGTCATTCAAGCACAGAACCGAGGGCATCATAGCGTCGTCGCAGGCTCCATATCCCTCGCCCCCGCCTGACGGCGGGGGCTCGCTCATTCCGCCGCTCCTCCTTTCCCCACGCAAACCGCTTCGCTGGGTTTGCGCGGGGGCCCCATTTGGCCTGCCCATACAGAGAACCGAGGGCATCATATTGCCGCTGGATGAGCCTTTCAGGGTGGGCGCCAGCTCCTCATGATAGCCGATCCCGCCCGCAGACGGCCCCGCCCCGGCGCAGAAGCCAGCGGCAAAGACCCGCCCGCCCGGTTTGGCCTCGCCGCTGTTGATGGTGGGGGACACGCCCCCCGGCGTGGTGATCCGGGCCTGCTGGGTGTCCCAGGGGGTGAGGCACGTTCTTGGCTCCGCCTCATCGGCATCAAACACCAACCCTCCCGGATTCCGGCCACCACAGCCGTCTGCCCCTGCCAGCGTTGGCGCGGTGCCCTCCGGTGTGAAAACGCGGGTCTGCTGGGTATCCCAGGGATTGAGGCAGCCAGCCACATAAGTTTGTTGTTTCACCCCAGGCTGCGCCGAAAGCGCCCCTGCCACGTCATGCAGGTCACGGACTTCATCCCTCTGATTTGTTGCAAAGGCTGTGACGAATGTCTGCATCTGCATATTGTTAGTTGCCATCAGCGCCCCGGCGGTCTCCCCCAGGTCGATGGCCTCGTCCCTCTGATTCATATGGAATGCCAGCGGCGGCTCCAGCGGCGTGAGGTACACCGTCAGCCCCGCCTGTGCTTTCAGCGCGGCCTCCAGCTGGGGCGGCAGGGGCTTGCCCCGCTCACGGGCCCGGCGCAGGATACCCAGGCAGGCTTTCCGGGATAAATAATATTTGCGGGGCGGTGAGTCCTCCAAAATCTGCGATAAGGAAGATACGCGCCCTTCTCTGGGCGAGACCCCAGTGTTGAGCGTCCATGACCCGCCAAGCCAGGGAGAAAGAAGTTCCCAGTATGATTCGCCCAGCAAATTGCCATGGCCAGGGGTAAGGTCGAGGGATAGAAACGGAATCGCAATTAATTTTGCAGATTTCTTCGAGGACGATCCGGAAGTCCTCCCCCTTCGGGGTTCCCGAGCTGAAAGCGCCGGGCACGTTTTCCCAAGCGAGGAACCGAGGTCGAATAAAACGAGCTGTTCTCCCTCTTTGCACATCTGCCGCTCTCATCTCCTTTACAATACGGATTTGTTCCATAAAAAGCCCGGAACGGGCCCCTGCGAGGCCGGAACGGGTACCGGCAACGCTAAGATCCTGGCATGGGCTGCCACCGCAGATGATGTCCACCGGGGGCAGGTTGGCCCCGTCCAGTTTGGTGATATCCCCCACATGGATCATGTCAGGGAAGTGCTTTTTGGTCACCTGGATAGGGAACGCTTCGATCTCACTGGCCCAGACGGGGGTGATCCCATGGCGCACCGCCGCCAACGGGAAGCCGCCGATGCCATCGAACAGGGAGCCCATCGTCAATGTTTTTTTGTCCTGCATTATTTGCCCACCACCTGGGCAATGACCTTGGTGGTGCTCACCGCCATCTGGGCGGTGTGGACAGCGGAGGTGAGGCTGGCCTTGGTGGAGGTGTCCAGCCCGAAAGCCCCGGCGATCCGGGGCACCTCGCCCGCGGACAGCATCAGCCCCAGCCCCAGCAGGGCGTGGTCGTTGAACACCATCAGCCCCGCCACCAGGATGGTGGCCTGCAAAAAGGCGGTGAGGCACAGGCCGATGATCTGCTTGCACCACTGGGTGAAACCGTCCGTGTACCCCCTGGGGACGCTGAACATATACAGCGCCCCCACCGCGATCTGGATCAGGAGGATGCCGCCCCGCTTCAGGTTGGCGAAAAACACCTTGATCACGGCGTAGGCCATGAGGATGACGCAAAAGAGCATCATGATGGGGTTGAAGGACGGCCCGCCGAAAATGAAATCCACCCCGGAGGCGATGAGCCCCCCTGGGGTGGTGAGCTTGGTGATGATGTTCTGCCCCACCGCCCCGATGCTGGTGCCCAGCCCGGTGATGCCAGCGGTGAAGCTGGCCTGCAATGACACGGACAGGGCATAGAGCCGGACGGGGACGGTGGAGAACAGGCCCACCGCCATAAACCCCTTCAGGCAGTTAATGGCGGTGTGGCGGAGATTGCCCCGGCCCGAGGAATACTCGATGCCGAACTCGAAGCCGGACACCACCAGGCTCACCCCGAACAGGGCCCAGCCCAGCTGGTTGAAAAACGTGACCATGGCCTGCACCCAGGGCAGGTCGAACAGCTCCACCCCCATGTTGCCCATCAGGGCGAAGAACGCCCCCAGGAAGCCCACCGCCTGGCTGTACGCCCAGTCCAGCAGCTCGTCCAGGATGGTGGAGGCCACAAAATCCCAAATAAAAATGGTCATTCACCTCGATTCTGTGATAGAATGGCCGAACCCGGTATATGCACCGGGCCCGGCCCGCAGCTCCATCTGCTCGTATTCGGTTTCCGCGGCCCCGATCCGGGCCAGCGCCATCTCCCGGTATTCCGGGTTGAGTTCGATGCCGGTAAAATTCCGGCGCAGGCGTTTTGCTACTACGCCGGTGGTGCCGCTGCCCGTGAAGGGATCCAGCACGGTCCCGCCCTCGGGGCACCCGGCCAGGACGCAGGGTTCCACCAGCTTTTCCGGGAACACGGCGAAGTGTGTGCCCTGGTAGCCGCTGGCGCCAATGATCCAGACATCGCGTTTGTTCCTATATGGGGTGGGTTTATATTCTTTCCCGCTCTTGTAGCGGGTTTCCTCCGATGTGCTGTCGCCGTACTTGGAGCCGCCAAAGCGGGGCAAGGCGGCTGTATCAGCCTGACCGCCGCACATACGCAGATAACGCTTTGTGCTGTCCCCCATGACTGGCTCCCGGATGGCTACGGCATCAAAATAGTACCGGGCGGACTTCGCCAGCAGGAAGACGTGCTCATGGCTTTTGGTACAGCGGTCTTTCACGCTCTCCGGCATGGCGTTGGGTTTGTACCATATGATGTCCTGGCGCAGATACCAGCCATCCGCGCGCAGGGCAAACGCCAGCATCCACGGGATGCCAATCAGGTTTTTATTCCGGTAGCTGTCCCCGATGTTGAGCCACAGGGTGCCGTCCGGGCGCAGCACCCGGCGCACCTCCCGGAAGACCTCCACCAGCCTGCTGACGTACTCCTCCGGTGTGGCCTCCTGGCCGATCTGGCCCGAAACGCCGTAGTCCCGGAGGCCAAAGTAGGGCGGCGAGGTGACGCAGCAGTGGACGCTGTCCGCGTCCAGGGTGCGGAGCTGTTCCGCCGCGTCGCCCAGCAAAATGGTTTCCGCCATCCCCCGGTCACAGCCCCACGATGGTCCAGATGTACAGCGGGGCGGTGAGGACGAACACCAGGCAGGCGAACAGGATCACCGGGCCGGTCCACTCAAACTGGCCATGCTTCCGGTAATCAAAATAGCTCATCCCCAGTTTGCCGAAGAAAGCGATGGCCAGGATCATGTCCAGGGCGGGGAAGACCACGTTGTCCACCACGGTCTTGATCTGGCCCGCGGCGTCCTGCCAGGTCTGCTCCACCACATCGGCCACGCCGGAGCCGCCGCTGGAGGCGGCGAAAGCCGGGGCGCAGCACAGGGCGCACAACAGCAGGGCCAGGAGCATAGGATAAATACGGATGCGGAACTTTTTCATATTGTTTTCCTCCTATTCATCATGGGAGGGCTGTCCGGGTTTGGACAGCCCTCCACGTTGTGTTTCCGCGATCAATAGCCCGTTTTGGGCAGGCTGGGCACCACGGGCTTGCCGTAGACCCTGGTGGTCCACCGGGTCACCGCCTGGATCCACTGGCCGTTATAGACTCCGCCAACGTCGGCGGCGTTGGTGAAACTGCCGCCGCCCTTCACCGTGGGCAGCACCTTGCAGTCCACCTTGGGGGCCTCCACCTGGGTAAAGTTGGCGGGCACCACCCCGAACACCAGCATAAACTCGGTGACGTACTCATTAGAGGCCAGCCCCAGGGCTGCCGGGGAGGCGTCCAGGGTGTAGTTCTTCGCCGTGGACAGGTTGTCGTACATGGTGCGGTACTCGCCGCCGCCCAGGTTGGTCTTGTACACCACCTTGTAATTGCCGGGGGCGTTATAGGTGCCGGTGAAGATGCGGTTCAGCCGCACCGCCTGCACCGGCAGCGTGTCCCGCCAGTAGAAGGAGGTGAGCGCGGTGGTGGAGTTGTTGCCGATCCCGCTGAACGTATAGCGGATATCCTGGCCCGGCATCACCTCGGCGTAGCCCGTCTTTTTGATGGACACATTGGTGGTGAGCGCCTTATTGGTCATGGCCACCTTCACGATCTGTCCGGCGTGCTCGATCTCCGCCTCAATGGGGGTCTTGTCCAGGCCGTAAAAATCGGCGGCCTTGGATTCCTCAATCTGATAGCGGCCCAGCGGCAGGGGCTTGGACACGGCCACGCCGTTTTTGTCCGTGCGGACGGTATCCACCAGGTTGCCGGTGCGGTAGTGGTAGATCTCGAACTCGGTGCCGGGGATGGGGGTGCCCGCGGGCCAGCCATTCATGGGGTTGTAGTCCTCAGAGGTCTTTTTAATTTGAATCTGGCCCGTGATGGGGGTGTTCTGCCACTCCACGAGGGTCACCTCGCCTGCCTTGACGTAGACGGTTTTCATCTGGGTGTCCGGGACATACCCCGGATTGTCCAGCTCCCGCAGGTAGTAGCGGCCACCGTCCGTCAGGCCCTCGATATAGACGTATCCCCGGTCGTCCGAGGTGTACTGTCCAATGGGCTTGTTGGCGCTGTCGTAGAGGATGAAGCTCACCCCATAGATTCCCTTGCCTGTCACACTGTCGGTCTTGCGGATCTGGATGCCGGAAAAAGCCTTGTTTTCCACCGTCAGGGTGGTGTTTTCCCCATCTTTCACGTTGAATGTGTGGCGGCTGGGATCCAGCTTGAATTCCTTCGGGCATCCGGTTTCCACGGCGTAGTAATTGCCCGCATCCAGATGGAGGGTGACGCGGCCATCGCTGCCGGTGGTGATGGTATCCACCAGCCCGCCGTCACCGGCGCGGCGGATCTCGAAAGTCACGTCAGGGATGCGCTTCTCCTTGTTCCCCGCCACCACCTTGATGAGCTCGAAGTTGCCAGCCGGGGCGTTATAAAATACCAGATATTGCGTGTCATTGGGGTTCACTTGGACCGTCTGGGTCTGGGTAGCGGGATCGATAGAGTACCCAGGCAAGCTCTTGACCTCTTTTGCGATAATGGTGCCGGTGATGCCAGAGATCCGGATCTCCCCGTTGGCGTCCGTCTGATACAGTCCCTTGGAGGACAGGTGGCCGTTGTCGTAGTCCACGTAGGAGCCGTCCGCGTAGGTCAGATGGAACTGCACATTTGCCAGGGGTTTCCCGCTGACCTTGTCCTTTTTCTGGATCACGAGGGTCCCGGCGCGCTCGTTCCAGAAGATCAGCTCAGGGGCCCTTTCCCCCGCCTTGATCTTGATGGTCTTGGGCTCGCCGTCCAAGACAAAGCCCTCCACCGTGGCGATCTCACGGGCGGTGACGGTAGTACCGGGCTCCAGCCCCTCAATCACGATCTCGCCCGCGGAGTTGGTGTAGAAGGTGCCGTCGCCGGAACCCACGGGCGTGCCGCTGCCCTCGGTCACCTTGAAGCACACCCCAGCCAGCGGCTCCCGGTTGGTCCCTTTGATGTACTTCCGGATCGTGAGGGTCATCTTGGGATCGTTCTCGAAATCCAGGCCGTTGCCGCCGCCCGTGCCGGAAGTCCCGGACAGGTACTTCACCTGGAAAATGGCGCCCTCAACCGGCTCCCCGGTGATCCGGTCATATTTATACACCACCAATGCGGACAGGGGGATATTCTCCACCTGGACGGTCTTGGTCTCGCCAGCGGCCAGATAAAACTCGTGATCCGCCTGCTTGATGGAGTACCCGGAGGGGGCTTCCAATTCGGAAATTTTGAACCAGCCGGGGTCGGTGTGCTCCAGCACGATCTCGCCGTTTTCATTGGAATAGAACGTGCCCAGGTCATGATAGTCCCCGGTTTTGGTCTCGCCGGAGGCCCGCCAGATCTGGAACTTGGCGTGGGCCACGGGGTTCTTCGTGATGGAATCCACCTTCAGAATTTTGAGGGTGGGCTTGACCAGGTTGGTCAGCTCGATGGTGGTGGTGCGGTTTTCTTCCAGCTGGACCACGTGGACGGTATCGTCCAGCACGTAGTTCGGGGCCGCCGCCACCTCAGAAATTTTATAGGCGCCGGGCCGGACGCCGTCCTTGCCCTCCAGCACGATGAGCCCGTCCTTGTCGGTCTGGCGGCGGTCCGAGAAGCCGCCGTTGACCTCCTCGATCAAAAAAGTGGCCCCGCTGACCGGCTTCCCCGTCTGCCCATCCAGCTTCAGGAGCCGGATGCCGGGCCGGGTACTGTTGACGAAATCCACCACGATGTCCTTGTCCTTCCCGCTGTCGATCCAGACGGTCTTGCGGTTGTTGGTGTCCAGGATCCACGGGGAGGGGACAGCGGTTTCGGTGATCTCATAGCACCCGCTGGGCATGGACTCCAGCACCGCTTTGCCGTCCGCCCCGGTGACCACATCGTTCTCATAGCCCAGGTTCACGCCCCGGATGTGGAAGCTGGTGTTGGGGATGGGCTCACCGCTCTCCGCGTCCCGCTTCGAGATCGTCAGCGACCGCTTGTGATGGTTGACCTTGGTGACCACAATGGTCTGCTCCCCCTGGAGATCCTCAGCGTCCACATGGACGCCAACGGGGGATTTGTCGCAGTCCATGCCAGCCGGGGCGGACACCTCCACAAACTCATAGTGGCCCTCGGTGACGTTGCTGACGGTGATGGTGCCATCCGCCTGGGTCTCCTCGGTGGAGATAATCTGGCCGTCCCGCAGCACCAAAAAAATGGCCCCGGCCAAGGGCTGGCCACCCTCGTCCACCTTCTTCAGCACGACCTTGACCTTGGCCGAATTTTCAAAAACCAGGCTGACATCGGTTTTGCCGTCCCACACGAAGGGCTGCTTGACCTTGGACACGTCAGAGCTGAGGATGAAGCCCTCCGGTGGGGTGATCTCCTCCGCCAAAAACGCCCCGGTGGGTAGTTTGGAGAAGTCCAGATCCTCTTTCAGAATATAGCCGCCGTCCTTGGTGACGTACTCCCCGAAAAAGCTGCCGCCATCGTCCAGCTTGACGGAGGTAATGCGGATGACCGCGCCGGGGATGCCCACGGTGGGGTTGTCCGCGTCAACTTTTCTAATGGAGCCGGTACCGGGGGTAGTGGTTGTCGTGGTTGGCTCGTTGTAGAAGGTGAAGGTGTTGCTGACAGAATTGTTGGGCATCACCGTCACGGTCTGGGACGCGGTCTGGGCCACGTAACCCTCCGGCACGTCCTCCTCCGTAATGGTGTACTGCCCCGCGGTGAGGTTGTCCGCCTCGGAGGTCAGGGTGATGGTGCCGTCCGCGCCGGTCTGCCGGGTAACGGAAAAGTCGCCGGAGCCGTCCGCGCTCTCCACGGTAAAGGTCACGCCGGACAGGGGCTTGTTGGTGCCCGCTTCCAGTTTCTTCACCGTCATCTGGAGGGGGTCGCTGTCATCGTCCGGGCCGGGGACAGCCACCAGCAGGTGCTGCATGGGGGTGCCGGACTGGCCCGCCAGTTTCCAGGGCTGGGACTTGTCCCACTCATAGATCCACAGGTGGTAGTCGTGGAAATACTCGGGGTGTTCCAGCACCATGTTGACCCCGGTGGCGATGTAGTCGTAGGCGGAATAGCCGGTTTTGCCGCCGTCGCTGCTGTCGATGATGCTGTGGGTGCCGATTTTGCTCCAATCCTTGATCCAGGAGGACTGGCCGTAGGTCTCATGGTACAGTTTCATCGCCGCCACAAATTCCTCGGCGGCCTGCTCGATGAACCCCTCCCGGTTGGAGTTGACGTCGATGATGATGCCGTGTTCGTAGTACCAGCTCATTGCCTGGGCCACGAGGAACCAAATATCTGACCAATACTGGGTCCAGGTTTCCAGCCCCCGGGCATTGCCCGCGGCGGTGAAATCGCCGTAGGTACAGGAGTAGATGTAGGTGAGCAGAACCTTCAGCGAGGCGCTGTCCGCCTCGTTCTTGAAGTTCCACTTCTGCCCGTTGGCGGCGGGGCCCAGGGTGCCCTTCTGATAGGCGCACAGGGCGCGGGTGGCGCCGAAGCCGGGCACATCAACCTGCTCGTTGAACACATAGGGCAGGCCCACGTTGTTGATGGTGCTGCTGGCCGCCTTGTAACGCACGGATTTCCCACCGATGGTCATGTAGGCGGAGGACTTCTGGGTGATGGAGCCGGGGGCGCTGTCCAGCCCTTCAGCGGCGAAGGCGGACAGGGGCAGGACGCCCAGGATGCACACCAGTGCCAACAGAAGGGACAGGGCGCGGTTGACGATCTTGTTTTTCAAAGCGATTCCTCCTTGAAATGACGGGGGCCGGGCCGCGTAAGCAGCCCGGCCCCGCCTTTCGGGAGGAGGACTGCTTCCACAGTCCGGCCAGTTTTTTGATGATGTATTCAGTTGGGGTAGCGGGTGTAGAGGGTATAA
>CASTQR010000038.1 GCA_949451265.1 uncultured Eubacteriales bacterium
GATGCCGCCCAGTACGGCACCGCCACCGAGTGGGGCGCGGAGATCGCCGTGGAGGAGATCAACGCCAAGAACGGCCCCGTGAAGCTGGAGTTCAAGTACGAGGACGACACCGGCGTGGCCGACACCGCCGTGGCCGCCTACAACTCCCTGAAGGACTGGGCCAAGGACGCGCCCCTGGTGATCTACGGCACCACCACCACCCAGCCCTGCCTCACCGTGGCCACCGAGACCTACGCCGACCGCTATTTCCAGCTCACCCCCTCCGCCTCCTCCCCCGACATCGTGGCGGGCAAGGACAACGTGTTCCAGATGTGCTTCACCGACCCCTACCTGGGCACCGCCGGCGCGGAGTACCTGAAGGACAAGGGCCTGGGCACCAAGTACGCCGTCATCTATAACAACGGCGACCCCTACTCCACCGGTATTGCCGATGCCTTCATCGCCAAGACCAAGGAGCTGGGCATGGAACTGGTGGCCACCCAGACCTACCCCGATGACAAGACCACCGACTACACCGTGCAGCTCAACGCCTGCAAGGACGCCGGGGCGGACGTGGTGTTCCTGCCCATCTACTACACCCCCGCCTCCCTCATCCTGGCCCAGGCCAAGCAGATGAGCTACGCCCCCCTGTTCATCGGCGGCGACGGCATGGACGGTATGCTGGATATGGACGGCTTTGACAAGTCCCTGGCCGAGGGCCTGCTGCTGATGACCCCCTTCAGCGCCGGCGCCGAGGACGAGCGCACCAAGTCCTTCGTGGAGAAGTTCCAGAAGGCCCACAACATCCTGCCCAACCAGTTCGCCGCCGACGGCTACGACTGTATGTACGCCATCTACGAGGCCTGCCTGGAGATCGAGGGCCTGGCCGACATGGACAGCGCGGCCCTGTGCGACGCCCTGGCCGCCAAGTTCGGCAGCGGCACCTTTAAGGTGGACGGCCTCACCGGCAAGGGTATGACCTGGAAGAGCACCGGCGAGATCGACAAGTCCCCGCTGATCTTCAAGGTGGAAAACGGCGCTTACGTGGACGCGCAGTAAGCAAAGAACATGAGGGGGCTGCCGGGACAGTCCGGCGGCCCCCCTTTTTCGCCGCGGCAGGATCGGGTTCCCGCCGCGGCCCTGTCGCATTTTTACAGAGAGAGGTGAAGAAATGTCCTTCCTGAACAATGTGATCACCGGCATCAGCCTGGGCAGTATCTACGCCATCATCGCCCTGGGCTACACCATGGTGTACGGCATCGCCAAGATGCTGAACTTTGCCCACGGCGACGTCATCATGGTGGGGGCCTATATGTGCTTCTTTGCCATGGGCAATTTTAATCTGCCCCCGGCGGTGGGAGTGCTGCTGGCGGTGGTGGTGTGTACGGTGCTGGGCATGGTGATCGAGCGCCTGGCGTATAAGCCCCTGCGCTCCGCCCCCTCCCTGGCGGTGCTCATCACCGCCATCGGCGTCAGCTACCTGCTGCAAAACAGTGCCCAGATCCTGTGGGGCGCGGCCACCAAAACCTTCCGGCCCATCGTGGAGGGCAGCCTGCCGCTGGTGCCCGGGCAGCTGTCCATCTCCTATGTGGCCATCCTGTCGGTGGTGTGCTGCGTCGTGGTCATGGCGGGCCTGACCCTGTTCACCGGCAAGACCAAGATGGGCAAGGCCATGCGGGCCTGCTCCGAGGACAAAGGGGCGGCCCAGCTCATGGGCATCGATGTGAACGCCACCATCTCCATGACCTTCGCCATCGGCTCCGCGTTAGCCGCGCTGGCGGGGGTGCTGATGTGCTCCGCCTACCCGGTGCTGTCCCCCACCACCGGCTCCATGCCCGGCATCCGTGCCTTCACCGCCGCGGTGTTCGGCGGCATCGGCTCGGTGCCCGGGGCCCTGCTGGGCGGCATTCTGCTGGGCGTCATCGAGACCTTCGGCAAGGCGTATATCTCCACCGACCTGTCCGACGCGGTGGTGTTTGCGGTGCTGATCATCGTGCTGCTGGTGCGCCCCGCCGGACTGATGGGCAAGTATGTGCCCGAGAAAGTGTGAGGCGGCCATGGAAAAGAGATTGAACGGGAAACGGCTGAGCCGCGCCTCCCGAAGCGGCTTTATCAACTATGGCATTGTGATCGCCGCCTTTGCCCTGATCCAGATCCTGCTGGCGGTGCAGAAGCCGCTGGGCGTGACCCTGGTGTCCAACTTCCTCCAGAGCCTGCTGGTGCCCACCTGCTGCTACATTGTCATGGCGGTGTCCCTGAACCTGACGGTGGGCATTCTGGGCGAGCTGTCCCTGGGCCACGCGGGCTTTATGAGCCTGGGGGCCTTCTCCGGCATCGTGGCGTCCTTCCTGCTGGCGGAGGCCATCCCCTTCGCCCCGCTGCGTCTGGCCCTGTCCATGATCGTGGGGGCGGCGTTCGGGGCGCTGGGCGGCGTCGTCGTGGGCGTGCCGGTGCTGCGTTTGCAGGGGGACTATCTGGCCATTGTCACCCTGGCCTTCGGCCAGATCATCAAGAACCTCATCATGGTGCTGTACGTGGGGGTGGATGAAAAGGGCTTCCACATCGCCGCCGGATCCGAGCGGTTCAACCTGGGGTCGGACGGCACCGCCATCATCAAGGGCCCCATGGGGGCGGTGGGCGTGGCCAAGCTGGCCTCCTTCACCGCCGGGTTCGTGCTGATTCTGATCACCCTTCTGGTGGTGCAGAACCTGGTGAACAGCCGCTCCGGGCGGGCCATCATGGCCCTGCGGGACAACCGCATCGCCGCCGAGAGCGTGGGCATCAACACCACCAAGTACAAGCTGATGGCCTTTGTTACCTCCGCGGCGCTGGCGGGGGCGGCGGGGGCGCTGTTCGGGCTGAACTACTCGTCCACCGTGGCCTCCAAGTTTGACTTCAACGCCTCCATTCTGGTGCTGGTGTTTGTGGTGCTGGGCGGGCTGGGCTCCATCCGGGGCTCCATCATCGCCGCCGCCCTGCTCTACGTCCTGCCGGAGCTGCTGCGGCAGTTCGGCGACATCGCGGACTACCGGATGCTGGTGTACGCCATCGTGCTGATTCTGGTGATGCTGGCCACCAACAACGACCAGCTCAAGGCGCTGGCGGGCCGGATCATCCCGAAACGGAAGGGGGGCGCGGTCAATGGCTGAGAAGAAGCAGTTTCCCAAGGGCAGAATGGTGCCCGTACCCAGCGTGTCCATCATCCCGGAGCGGGATCTGGACAAGTCCCCCATTCTGGAGTGCAGCCACCTGGGCATCGACTTCGGCGGCCTCACCGCCGTCAACGAGTTCAACATCACCGTGGGCCGCACCGAGATCGCCGGGCTCATCGGCCCCAACGGGGCGGGCAAGACCACCGTGTTCAACCTGCTCACCAAGGTGTACCAGCCCACACGGGGCACGATTTTGCTGGACGGCCTGGACACCCACGGCAAAACCCCCGCCCAGATCAACCGCATGGGCATCGCCCGCACCTTCCAGAACATCCGCCTGTTCAATAACCTGTCCGTGGAGGACAACGTGAAGATCGGCCTCCACAACCAGGAGAAGTACTCCATGGTGTCCGGCATCCTGCGCCTGCCCAAGTACTGGCGGCAGGAGAAGGCCGCCCACGAGCGGGCCCTGGAGCTGCTGTCCATTTTCAACATGGAGGACCTGGCGGGCCACCAGGCGGGCTCCCTGCCCTACGGGGCCCAGCGGCGGCTGGAGATTGTCCGGGCTCTGGCCACCAACCCGTCCCTGCTGCTGCTGGACGAGCCGGCGGCGGGCATGAACCCCTCCGAGACGGCGGAGCTGATGGAGAACATCGTGAAGATCCGGGACACCTTCCAGATCGCCATCATGCTGATCGAACACGACATGAGCCTGGTGATGGGCATCTGCGAGGGCATCTGTGTGCTGAACTTCGGCCAGATCATCGCCAAGGGGACGGCGGAGCAGATCCAGTCCAACCCCACGGTCATCGAGGCCTACCTGGGCAAGCAGCGGGAAGGGGGCGCCGAGTCATGCTGAAGGTAAACGACATCAACGTGTACTACGGCGCCATCCACGCCATCAAGGGCGTCTCCTTCGAGGTGCGCCCCGGCGAGGTGGTCACCCTCATCGGGGCCAACGGCGCGGGCAAGTCCACCATCCTGAACACGGTGTGCGGCCTGCTCCGCTCCCGCACCGGCTCCATTGAGTTCCTGGACAAACCCCTAAGCACGGTGCCCGCCCACAAGATTGTGGAGCGGGGCATGGCCCACGTCCCGGAGGGACGGCGGGTGTTTTTGCAGATGACGGTGGAGGAAAATCTGGAGATGGGGGCCTACACCCAGCCCCGCTCCACCGTGGAGCCCAACCTGGAGCGGGTGTACGAGCAGTTCCCCCGGCTGAAGGAACGGCGCAGGCAGGTGGCGGGCACCCTGTCCGGCGGCGAACAGCAGATGCTTGCCATGGGCCGGGGCCTCATGTCCAGCCCCAAGCTGCTGATGCTGGACGAGCCGTCCATGGGCCTGGCCCCCATCCTGGTGGAGCAGATCTTCGACATCATCAAGCGCCTCCACCAGGCGGGCACCACCATCCTGCTGGTGGAGCAGAACGCCCAGATGGCGCTGTCCGTGGCGGATCGGGGCTACGTGCTGGAGACCGGCAAGATCGTGGCCACCGGCACCGGCGACGAGCTCCTCCACGACGCGGCGGTGAAGAAAGCCTATTTAGGCGGCTGAGTTCACAAGATGACAACACGCCCCCTGCGGTATCTTCCGCAGGGGGCGTTTGCTGCGTCTCCATGGCCGCGATGCTTCCGTTACCGGGCGGAAACGTGGGGTAACTGCCCCAAGCGCAGCGGTTTCAAGCTCTTTTTGTCTCAGCGGGCCAGCTTGAACAGGTTGATATCCGTGGAGAAGTTGGCGGCGGAGTACAGCACCAGCACCTGGTCGATGCCGTTGTCCGCCACGTACTGGGACAGGGCCATGTTGTTATACCGCAGGTCGAACAGGTGAACCTCCTGGAACTCCTCCGCCAGGAAGGGGGCCAGGGAGTCGGAGTAGGAGTCCCGGATCACCAGCAGCCTGCCGTTTGCCGCGTCGGGGTTTTTGATGACGCACAGGGGCTGGTTGCCGCCCAGGAAGTAGGCGTACTTGTCCTTAACAGCCAGCTTCTCCGGGTGGTAGAGGGAGCTCTCGATGGGCGCGCCCTCCGGGTAGCCGGTGACGGTGATATTGCCCTTCGTCCCCCCCTCGGGGATCATGGTATAGATGCTGTCCGGTTTCACCCACGCCGCCCCGGAGGAGGAGTAGGTGGTGCCGTAGAACTGGTCGGATATCAGCTCCGGCTCGTGATACCAGTCGCCGCTGTTCCCCCCGGAAATGTCCCGTATCAGGCTGAAATAGGCCTGCATGGCCCCCATGGTGGTCCAGTGGTGGTCGGTACGGTAAAAGCTGTCGTAATCCAGCGCACCCCGCAGGTCGATGAAGCGTACGTTTTCCCCGCACAGGGCCTGGGCCCGCTCAATGGTGGAGCCGTCGTCCACATTGGGGGCGTAATCCGGCAGGTAGTCCGCCCACACCCAGCTCTTGTCCGGCACCAGGGAGAAGTACACCGGAATGTCCAGGTTCTGCCCCAGGCTGTTCACAAAACCCACCCGCTGGGCCAGCTCCTCCTCCGTGGGAGCCTTGAACTGGGCGAACAGGGTCTGGCCGTCGGTGCCGAAGTAGACGCCGTTGTTCTCCTGTTTGCCCAGGGAGCGCTCCGAGATGGCCTTGAGCTGGATCCACTGGTCCCGCAGGGGGAACTGGTCGGTGACGTATTTCTCGAAGTCCTCCATGAACTTCCCCGAGCGCAGGGTGTCCGGGGTGGGGGCCTTGAACTGGGCCAGGAAACGGTTCTCCTGCTCGGAGAAGTCCCGGCTGGGGGAGAGGATCAGCGCCGCCCCGAAGCCGAAGGTGAACAGGCAGAACAGCACGGTGATAAAGATGGAATACTTTTTGCTCATACGCTCGCCCCCTTAAAAACGGAAGTACAGGAACGGGTTATAGGTCCCGTCCACCAGATAGGCGGTGGTGAACACCAGCCCCGCCAGCATCAGCACCGGGAAGGCGATCTGACGGGCCCGCTCCGGCAGCTTATGCCAGAGGGTTTTGGCCAGCGGCGTGGCCGCCGCGATGCCGATCACCAGAATGGGCAGGTAGTTGCGCAGGTAGTACAGGAAGTCCCCGTCCAGCGCCCCCGCCCCAAAGCCGAACATGGCGGCCAGGTACGGCCCCATGGCGGAAAAATCCTCCACCGCGAAGATGGCCCAGCCCACAATGGCGATCAGCACGCCGTACACGTGGCCCAGCCATGCCGGGGCCCTGTCCAGCCATTTGCCCAGCCACAGCTTCTCCAGCGTGATCCACACGAACCAGTACAGCCCCCAGCAAAGGAAGTTCCAGCTGGCCCCGTGCCAGATGCCGGTGGCGGCCCAGACGACCAGCAGGTTGAGCACCATCCGGCCCTTGCCCACCCGGCTGCCGCCGAGGGGGAAGTAGAGGTATTCCCGGAACCAGCTCCCGAGGGAGATGTGCCACCGCCGCCAGAATTCGCTGGCGGACTTGGAGATGTATGGGTAGTTGAAGTTCTCCAGAAACTCAAAGCCCAGCATCCGGCCCAGGCCGATGGCCATATCCGAGTACCCGGAGAAGTCAAAGTAGAGCTGGAGGGAGAAGGCGATGATGCCCAGCCACGCCCCCAGGGTGGTGAGCTGGGCGGACGGCGTGGCCAGGTACACGTCCCACAGGGGGCCCAGGGCGTTGGCCAGCAGCACCTTCTTGCAGGCCCCGATGGTGAACCGCTGGACGCCGGAGGCGAACCGCTGGAAGGTGTGATCCCGCTGCTCCAGCTGGTCGTCCAGGTCCTTGTACTTGAGTATGGGCCCCGCGATGAGCTGGGGGAACAGGGTGACGAAGGTGCCGAAGGTGACGATGTTCTTCTGGCACCGGGCGTCCCCCCGGTACACGTCGATGGTGTAGCTCATGGTCTGGAAGGTGTAGAAGGAGATGCCGATGGGCAGGGTGCTGGAGGCGGTCTGGAACAGGGGGTCCAGGCCGATGTTCGCCAGGGCCCCGTTGATGGCGGCGCGAATCTCCTCCCGGGTCACCAGATCCAGCCCCAGGGCGTTGAGGTTGCCCACGATGAAGTCCCAGTATTTGAAGAAGCCCAGCAGCAGCAGGTTGAACACCACCGACGAGGCCACCGCCATCCGGGCGCCCCTGTCATTGCCTTTTGCTTTACACCGGGTGACAATCCGCCCGTGGGAGTAGTCGATGGCGATGGACAGGAACATGATGAGCACATAGACGGGCTCGCCCCAGCCGTAGAAGATCAGGTTGACCACCAGCAGCACCAGATTGCGCCACTTCAGGGGGGAGACGTAGTACAGGATCAATACGATGGGGAAATAGAGAAACAGAAAATACGGGCTGGAAAATATCATGGGCCTTCACCTCGCCGGATAAATTGGACGAAGGGAGAGCGGCCCCGCCGCTCCCCCTCATCAGTTTAGGATTAAAACAGGGCGTTGAATTCGGACACGATCTGGTCGCAGTTCTCGTGCACCACCATCATGACGAAATTCCCGTTGGACACCACCCGGGCATTGTTCAGCCACTGCTCGGTGGGGCCGGGATACCACGCGCCGGGCTTGCCCTGGCCGTCCGCGCCGCTCATCCGGTCAACGCGGGCCTGGAAGATGGCCTTCACCTGGGACACGTCGGCGCTGTTTTTCACTTCCACCAGCCCGAACTCGCCGTTATTCATGGACATCTGGGTAATATAGACCAGGCGCTGCTTGGTGCCGATGGCGCTCAGGCCGGGGTAGAGGCCGTCCAGCAGGGCGGCGTCCGCCAGCTCCAGGAAGCCGAACTCGTGCATACTGGTTACGTCCTCATAGAACGCCGCCAGATCCACGCCCGCCGGGGCGGGGGTGGGGGTAGGCGCCGGAGAGGGCGTGGGGGCCGGCGTGGGCTTCGGGGTGGGCTTCGGGGTGGGCTTGGGCGTGGGAGCCGGGGTGGGTTTGGGGGTAGGCTTGGCCTCCGGGGCCTTGGTGGGCTCCGCCGTAGGCTCCGTGGTGGGCTGGGCGGTGGGCTCCTCTGTGGGTTCAGCGGTGGGCTCCTCCGTGGGCAGCTCCAGGCTGGGGGCCTGGGAGGGCTCCTGGGAGGGCTCGGCGGTGGGGGTGGGGTCGGGGGGCACCACGGTGTTCTCCGCGCCGGGATTTCCGCAGCCGGACAGCAGGGACAGCCCCAGCGCCAGGGCCAGGGTAAAGGGGATCAGCCGTTTCATATGTCGCGCACTTCCTTACTTTGTTATGTCGTTGGGGATTACTGAAACAGCGCCTCGAACTCGGACACGATGGCGTCCGCCTCCTCGCTGCACACCAGCATCACGTAGGTGCCGTGATCGACCACCTTGGCGTGCTTGGTCCAGACCTCCACCGTCTCCGGGTAGTTCACGCCCTCCTCGGTCATGGAGGCGATCCGGGCCTCAAAGGCCTCCTTCACCTTGGCGGCGTCCTCAGGGCTCTTGGCCTGGGCCAGGGCGAACTCGCCGGTGTTGAAGGACACCATGCTGAGGTAAATTTCAAGCTGGGCCAGCTCCAAATCCTTCAGGGCGGGGTAGGAGTTCTCCAGCATGACGGCGCCGAACTCCGGGTCGTCCACGTCCAGCCGCTCCACGAAGCCGGAGAACTCGTGGTTTTCCGTGAGGGTCTTGGCAAAGGCCGCCAGGTCCACCTGCTTTTCCTCCACGGGCTTCCCGCCGCAGGCGGACAGGGCGGACAGGCACAGCAGGGCGGCCATGCACAGGGCAGTCAGTTTCTTCATCGTTGTGTCTCCTTTGATTTGCAGTAGTCGTTGTGGTTACTGGAACAGGGCCTTGAAGTCGTCCACAATCCGGTCGCAGTCCTCGCCCGCCACCATCAGCACGTAGTTCCCCTGGATCTCCACCCGGGAGGAATTGCGCCACAGCTCGGTGGGGCCGGGGTAAAAGGCCCCGCCGATCTCGTCCCCGTCCCCGGCCATGTAGTCGATCCGGCCCTGGAAGATCTCCGCCGCCCTGGCGGCGTCCTCCGGGGACTTGGCCTGCACCATGGAGAACTCCCCGTTGTTCAGGGTGATCATGGTCATGTAGATCACCATCTGTTCCAGGTCCATCTCCAGCAGGCCGGGGAGGGAGCGGTTCATGTCCTCCTCATAGTAGGGGTACTCCGGGGTCATCTCGGTGAGGTAGCCGGCGAACTCGTAGGTCTCGGTGAGGGTTTTGGCGAAGGCGGACAGGTCCGCCTGCTTGTCCTCCCCTTTTCCGGCGCAGGCCAGCAGGCCCGCCAGCAGCAGGGCGCAGGAGAGGGTGACGGCGAGGAATTTTTTCATGGTCTCGATACACTCCTTGAACGTTCTCAGCCCGGAGAGCGGCAAGGCCCATGGATTGGATTCCCACACCGGGAATTGTGCGCCCCAGCCGGGGCTTTTATGCGTTCCCCCGGAGATGGGCGCGCACCCGCCCCACGATCATGTCCAGGGCCACCAGGTTGTGGCCCCCCTCCAGCACCACGATGTCGGCATACTGCCGGGAGGGCTGGACAAACTGCTCGTGCATGGGCTTGACGGTGGTGAGGTACTGGCTGATCACCGAGTCCAGGGAGCGGCCCCGCTCCTTCACGTCCCGGAGGATCCGGCGGAGTATCCGCACATCGGCGTCGGTGTCCACGAAGATCTTCACGTCCATGAGGTCCCGGAGGGCCTTGTCCGCGAAGATGAGGATGCCCTCCACAATGACGACCCGGGTGGGCCGCACCTCCACCGTCTCCTCCGAGCGGTTGTGGATGGTGTAGTCGTACACCGGGCAGCGGATGGCCTCCCCGGCGGCCAGCTTTTTCAGGTCGGCCACCATCAGGGCGGTGTCGAAGGCGTCCGGGTGGTCGTAGTTCAGCGCCGCCCGCTCCTCGTAGGTCATGTCCGTGTGCTTCTTATAATAGTTGTCGTGGTAGACCACCGACACGTCGTCCCCAAAGGTGTCCCGGAGCTTGCGGGTCAGCGTGGTCTTGCCCGAGCCGGTGCCCCCGGCGATGCCGAGAATCATGGTATCCATGGGCGTTCCTCCCCTCCGTCCGCGCGGGCGGTGTGTTCCTGGGCAATTGTAACACACGCCGGGGAGATTGGCAACAGTTTCCCCAAAAACCGCGGGCCGCCGGGAGGGACGCTCTATAGGCAAAACCCTGGTGAGGGCGCGGGGGTTGCGCGGGCGGAAAATTTTTTTTCGTTATCCGGCCCGGGGCTCCCTGGAACTGGAATTTGGGGGAAAAAGAGGGGCCCTTCGGCAAAGTGCCAGCAAGAAAGGTTAAATTTTTGACAGTTTCGCCACATTTTCTCTTGCTATTTGCGGCGGAAGCGAATATAATGTCCGTGGTTAAGGGGAGATCTTATGGTCAATATCGTCTTGGTAGAGCCGGAAATCCCGCAGAATTGCGGCAATATCGCCCGCACCTGCGCCGCCACCCGCAGCCGCCTCCACCTGGTGGAGCCCCTGGGCTTCGACGTGAGCGAGAAGGCGGTGCGCCGGGCGGGGCTGGATTACTGGCCCATGGTGGACGTGACGGTCTACCCCAGCCTGGACGCCCTGTTCGCCCAAAACCGGATCGACGACCTGTGGCTTGCCACCACCAAGGCCCCCCGGGACTACACCCATGCGGACTTCCGGGACGGCTGCTGGCTGTTCTTCGGCAAGGAGACCGCCGGACTGCCCGGGTGGTTCCGGCGGGCCCACGCGGGCCGCTGTGTCCGCATCCCCATGCGGGAGGACGCCCGCAGCCTGAACCTGTCCAATTCGGTGGCCGTGCTGGCCTACGAGGCACTGAAGCAGCAGGGCTTCCCCGGATTGAGCGGGGAAGGGGAAATGGCAGGAAGCGCGGAGCCGTCGTAAGCCGCGCCGCGAACAGGCGCGGCGTGACAACAGGCGCTACCATTTTAGAAACCTCAATTCACTTCAATGTTGTAAGAAATGAAAGGAGTTAGATCACCATGAACTACAACAAGAAGACGGTCAAGGACGTGGAGGTCAAGGGGAAGAAGGTTCTCCTCCGCTGCGACTTCAACGTGCCCATGGCCAAGGACGGCAGCGGCGTCATCACCGATGACAAGCGGATCCGCGCCGCCCTGCCCACCATCCAGTACCTGCTGGATCAGGGCGCGGCGGTCATCGCCTGCTCCCACATGGGCAAGCCGGTGGCCACCTTCGACAGCT
>CASTQR010000039.1 GCA_949451265.1 uncultured Eubacteriales bacterium
CACGTCCCCCCGGGTGAGGGCGATCCCCCCGTCCCAGGACACCAGCCCGATCCCCGCCACGCACAGCAGCGCCGCCAGCACGTTGAACCGGCTGGGCCGCAGCCTGTCCACCCCCCAGTAGAGGAAGGGGACGATGACACAGTAGACGGCGGTGAAAAAGGCGTTCTTCCCCGGCGTGGTGTCCATGAGGCCGTAGTTCTGTACCGAGTAGGCCGCAAACATGAACACCCCCAGCAGCCCGCCCCGCCACCAGTAAGAGCGGTCGATGGTTTTCCACCGCTTCCAGAAAATGATCGCCAGGGACACCGCGGCAAAGCCGAACCGGAAGGCCATCAAAAACATGAGGTCCACATTGTCCAGGGTGTCCTTTAGAATAAAGAAGGTGGAGCCCCAGATCAGGGTGGCGCACACGATCATGGGTTTCGCCAGTTTTTTCATCGTGGATTCGTTCATCAAAGCTCAGCTCCGGGTTAGAATAGTCGGTGGGAAGGGAGGGGACGCCCATGCTGCCCCAGGAATTTTTCAACCGGGACACGGTGGAAACCGCCCGGGCCCTGGTGGGCAAGTACCTGGTGCGGCGGTATGGCGGGATCACCCTCTGCGCCCGGATCACGGAGACGGAGGCCTACGTGGGCCGGACGGACAAGGCCTGCCACGCCTACGGCTGCCGGAAAACGGCGCGCACCAAAACCCTCTACGCCCCGCCGGGGACGGCCTACGTCTACCTGATCTACGGGATGCACTGCTGCCTGAACTTCGTCACCGAGGCAGAGGGCGATCCGGCGGCGGTGCTGATTCGGGGCCTGTCCCCAAGGTATAACCAGGACATCATAGCAGAAAACCGCTTCCATTGCAAGTGCCGGGACATGAGCCCCTACCAGAAAAAGAACTTCCTCAACGGCCCCGGCAAGGTGTGCGCCGGAATGAACATCGACCGGGCGCTGAACGGCCTGCCCTACGGCTCGGAGGAGCTGTTCCTCTGCGCCGCCCCGGAGGAGGCGGGCCTGCCCCCCTGCCCCCAGGACAGCGGCCCGCTGGACATACACGTGGGCAAACGGATCGGCATCGACTACGCCGAGGAGGCGGTGGACTTCCCCTGGCGGTTTTACCTGTAACGGCGCGAAAGCGCCCCGGATCCAAAATCCGGGGCGCTTTTCTTAGGTTCCGCCGAGCATAAAGTAAACGGCTAACAACGACATCATCGCAATTGCAATTGATATCAGCACCGCCGTGACCCCTTTCCCCTTGATAAAGCACCAGGTTTTCCAAAATGCACCCGCAATACCCGTATACTCCTCTTCGGCAGGGGCCCCTTCCGCAGATTCATCCCCGGCCGGGGCTTCTTCTGTGGATTCACCCTCAGCGGGGGCTTCTTCCGCAGGTTCACCGCCGGCAGGGGTCTTGCCGGCCCTTTTTTTCTTGATCATCTGGAACAGCAGCCAGACATACATCGCAAACAGGTAAATGGACGATATGACCAGCGCAATCCCCAAAATCGGTTCCAGAATTGCCCACACCGCCGCAGCAATCCCCCCAAGCGCCCAGAATATAAATTTTGCAATGAAGTATCCCGTCACAATCGCCCCAAATATCTCCCCCAAGATCCCCCAAAACACATCGCGGTAAAAACCGTGAAAATTTTGTGGTACAGTCTCCATAAAGGAATTGCCAAGATCAGTCCAACAAGCATTGCCGCAGAATCCATGTCCATGTGCTTTTCCGCCTTTCTTCCTGTTTTCACCGCAGACACCCCGGGGGCTTGCGCCCCCAGGGGCCGGGCGAAAAACAAAAACGCTGTGCAGGATAATCCCACACAGCGCAAGAAGCAAAGCTCTTATGCACACAGGCACAGGTATACGGCAATAAAACCCACCCCTTGCGTCAAGGGCTGGAATGTCGTATAATATCCCATGCGGTGCGGCCTTGCGGCCGTTGTGTAGGTGGTGCTGACACCTGCGCAGGCTTGTGGGTGTTGGCGCACCCGCAAGCTGCCGCATTTTTGTTTTTCATGTCGATTATAGCAGAAAGCGCCGTGCAATGCAAGAGCGAACCTCATAGATCAAGGAGCCCCCACGAGATACCGTGGGGGCTCCTTCTCTGCTCAATTTAGTTCGATCAATACATCCCCATATCGGGAGCGGGCGCGGGAGCCGGAGCGGGAGGCTCGGGCTTATCCGCCACCAGGGACTCGGTGGTCAGCAGCACGGCGGCCACGGAGGCGGCGTTCTCCAGGGCGGAGCGGGTCACCTTGGTGGGATCCACGATGCCGGCGGAGATCATGTCGCAGTACTCCTCCTTGTAGGCGTCGAAGCCGTAGCCCACCTTGCCGGAGGTCTTGACCTTCTCCAGCACCACGGAGCCGTCGATGCCGGCGTTGGCGGCGATCTGCTTCATGGGCTCGGCCAGGGCCTTGGCCACGATGTTGGCGCCGGTCTTTTCGTCGCCCTCCAGCTCGCCCACCAGCTTCTCCACGGCGGGGATGGCGTTGACGTAGGCGGCGCCGCCGCCGGCCACGATGCCCTCCTCAACAGCGGCGCGGGTGGCGTTCAGGGCGTCCTCAATGCGGAGCTTCTTCTCCTTCATCTCGGCCTCGGTGGCCGCGCCCACCCGGATGATGGCCACGCCGCCGGCCAGCTTGGCCAGCCGCTCCTGGAGCTTCTCCTTGTCATAGTCGGAGGTGGTGGTCTCGATGGCCTTGCGGATCTGGCCCACCCGGGCGGAAATGGCCTCGGCGGAGCCGGCCCCGTCCACGATGATGGTGTTCTCCTTCTGCACCTTCACCTGCCGGGCGGTGCCCAGCATATCCATGGTGGTCTCCTTGATGTCCATGCCCAGGTCGGAGGACACCACGGTGCCGCCGGTGAGGATGGCGATATCCTCCAGCATCTCCTTGCGGCGGTCGCCGAAGCCGGGGGCCTTGATGCAGCACACGTTCAGGGTGCCGCGCAGCTTGTTCACCAGCAGGGTGGACAGGGCGTCGCCCTCCACGTCCTCGGCCACGATCAGCAGGCGCCGGCCGGACTGGGCCACCTGCTCCAGGATGGGCAGCAGGTCCTGAATGGAGGAGATCTTCTTATCGGTGAGCAGGATGAGGGCATCGTCCAGCACGGCCTCCATCTTCTCGGTGTCGGTGACCATATAGGGGGTGATGTAGCCCCGGTCCAGCTGCATCCCCTCGACGACCTCGCTGTACGTCTCGGCGGTCTTGGACTCCTCCACGGTAATGACACCGTCGTGGCTCACCTTCTCCATGGCCTCGGCGATGAGGTTGCCGATGAACTCGTCGGAGGAGGAGATGGCGCCCACCCGGGCGATGTCGGAGGTGCCGGAGACGGGCTTGGAGTGGCTCTTGATGGCCTCGATAGCGGCCTCGGTGGCCTTGGCGATGCCCTTCTTCATGACCATGGGGTTGGCCCCGGCGGCCAGGTTCTTCAGGCCCTCCCGGATGATGGCCTGGGCCAGCAGGGTGGCGGTGGTGGTGCCGTCGCCGGCCACGTCGTTGGTTTTGGTGGAGACCTCCTTCACGATCTGGGCGCCCATGTTCTCAAACGGGTCGGCCAGCTCGATCTCCTTGGCGATGGTGACGCCGTCGTTGGTGATGAGGGGGGTGCCGAACTTCTTATCCAGCACCACGTTGCGGCCCTTGGGGCCCATGGTGATCTTCACGGTGTCGGCCAGCTGGTTCACGCCCCGCTCCAGGGCGTGGCGGGCCTCCTCGCCGTAGCAGATGATTTTAGACATATCGCATTACCTCCAAATAATTTTCAAGTCAGGCTCCCCCACGCAGGGGGGAAGGCTTTTACTCCACAATCGCCAGAATATCGTTCTGCCGGACGATGGTATACTCCTCGCCGTCCTTCCCCACGAAACTTCGTTTCATGGGGGCCCCTCTGGGATTTCATTTGCGGCTGCCGGAAATGAATTCCGTCAGCCTACGGCGCTTACGCGCCGCCCCATCTCACGATGGGGCCCCAGGCGGACGGCTTCTAAGCGCGTCTTTTCGGATGTTACTCCACAACCGCCAGAATATCGTTCTGCCGGACGATGGTATACTCCTCGCCGTCCACCTTGACCTCAGTGCCGGAATACTTGCTGGTCAGCACCTTGTCGCCGGGCTTCACGGTCATGACGACCTCCTTGCCGTCCACCGTGCCGCCGGGGCCCACGGCGACGACTTCCGCCATCTCGGGCTTCTCCTTGGCGCCGCCGGTGAGGATGATGCCGCCCTTGGTCTTTTCCTCGGCCTCCAGGGCCTTGAGGATCACGCGGTCGGACAGGGGTTTGAGATTCATAGCTGGTTCCTCCTTGATCTATAATTTACGTATGAACTGTTTCAGCGGGTTAGCACTCATTTTCTTTGAGTGCTAACCACGAGTATGATAATACCCCCTGCGCCCAAAAAAATCAACCCCTATTTTGAAAAAAACAGGGGTTGATTCCAAAAAATTCACCCTTCGTTCACAATCGCCTGCCGCGAGTGCTAATTCCGTCAGCTTCCGCCGCCGTCAGCAGGGCGGATCATACCTCATCCCCGCCGGGTAGAAGAAATTCACCTTCTTGTCCGACAGCCGTATGCTCAGCTCCTTCGCCCGCACCGGCTCGCCGTCCACCACCGCCACCAGCTCCCGCTGGCCCCGGACAGTGGCCCCGTTCCCCCGCCGGTGGAGGATCAGCTCCGGGTAGTCCCGGTATTTCCCCTGGGCGTACTTGCCCACCAGCCGGAAAAAGGTGAACCGGCTCACCTTGGGCACCACCAGCGTCTCCAGCACCCCGTCGTCGGGCATATTGTCCCCCACGGGCATGAAGCCGCCGCCGTAGTACCGCCCGCTGCACACGCACACAATGGTGGTCTCCCCCTCGAAGTGGAGGTCGCCGCAGTCCACCACCGTGGGCACGGCGATGGGCTTGAACAGCACATTGGCCGTCAGGGACAGGATATACGCCCCGATGCCGCTCACCAGGGGCAGCACCTTATACCCGTCCTTGTCCACGGCGATCCGGGCGTCCACCCCGGTGCACACGATGTCGATCCCCAAATGCCCGTTGCAGTCAATCAAATCCATGGCCGCCTGGGGCCCCTCCGACAGGGCCTTCAGGTCGGAGAACCGGGCCCGGTAGTCCTTCCCGAAGATCTTCAGAAAGTCGTTCCCCGTTCCAATGGGCACGTTGGTGACGGCGGCGTTGGGATACCCCGCCGCCCCGTTCACCACCTCGTTCAGCGTGCCGTCCCCGCCGCAGGCGTAGATCCGCACGTCCTCCCCGGACTCCGCCGCCTCCCGGGCGATCCGGCGGGCGTCCCCCGTCCCCGCCGTCCACGCCACCTCGGCGGGCAGATCCAGCCCCCGTATGTCCTCCTCCAGCCGTTTGCCCTGCCGCTTCTTTCCCGCCATGGGGTTGATGATGAAAATATGTCTCACGCGCCCCGCCCTCTTTCTCTCTCAGCTTATACGCCATACAGAAACAGATCGCACTTGATCATCCCGTTATACAGCTTCCGCTTCTTCTCCGCAGGCCGTCCAAAGGCCCGCTCGAACTCGGTGTGGGAGGACAGCACGTCCACCTCCCAGCCGGGGGGCAGCCCCCCTGCCGCCTTCCCGAAGGCCCGGTACAGCGCCTCCGCCTCCCGCTTCTCCAGCAGCCGCTCCCCATAGGGCGGGTTGGTCACCACCCGGCCCCGGGGCTCTGCCCGGCGGAACTTCGCCGCGTCCGCGGTCTCGAACCGCACCGCGTCCCCCACCCCGGCCAAGTCCGCGTTGTGCCGGGACAGCTCCACGGCGGCGGGATCGATGTCCCCGCCCCAGATGTCATATTCCCCGTGGAACTCATGGGCCTCCGCCTCGTCCACGGCGTCCATCCACAGCTTGGAGGGCACCCACCCCCACCGCTGGGCGGCAAAGGACCGGTTCAGCCCCGGCGCCCGGTTCCTGGCAATGAGGGCCGCCTCAATGGGGATGGTGCCCGACCCGCAGAAGGGGTCGCAGAAGGGATCCTTCCCCCGGTACCGGGACAGCAGCACCAGCGCCGCCGCCAGCGTCTCCCGGAGGGGCGCGCCCATGTTCTGGGCCCGGTAGCCCCGCTTGTACAGGCTGTCCCCGGAGGTGTCCAGCATTAGGGTGGCTGTATCCTTCAAAATGGAGAACTGCACCTGGTATAAGGTTCCCGTCTCCGGCAGGGTCTCCAAACCGTAAACCCGCCCCAGCCTGCTGCACAGCGCCTTTTTCACGATGGACTGGCAGGCGGGCACCGAGTGGAGGGTGGAACTGATGGAGTACCCCTTCACCGGGAACCGCCCCTCCCGGGGGATATAGTCCTCCCAGGGCAGGGCCAGCACCCCCTGGAACAGCTCCTCAAATGTCCGGGCCGGGAACGTCCCCAGGCACAAAAGCACCCGTGCCCCGCACCGCAGGTTCAGGTTCATCCGCGGGATATCCGCCGCCGAGCCCCGGCACAGCACCCGCCCATTCTCCGCCCGCACGTCCGGCAGGCCCAGCTTTTTCAGCTCCCAGGCCACGGTGGACTCCACCCCCATGAGGGCGGGTATCACGAACTGTAAGGTTTGATCCATGGTTCACCCCGAAAAAAATTTTTTGAAAAACCCCTTGACCTTCCGCCGGGTATCAGGTTTCAGGCCCCCCGCCCGGAGGGCGGGGCTGAAACTTTTTTTAAAAACCCCTTGACCTTCCGCCGGGTATCAGGTTTCAGGCCCCCCGCCCGGAGGGCGGGGCTGAAACTTTTTTTAAAAACCCCTTGACCTTCCGCCGGGTATCAGGTTTCAGGCCCCCCGCCCGGAGGGCGGGGGCTGAAACTTTTTTAAAAAACCCCTTGACCTTCCACTTTGTGAAGGGTGTAGGATATTGTCACAGGGAAAGGAAAGACTTTGCAAACCATAGTATAATGTAAAATGGAAGCGCTGGCAACAATAATCTGGCCCCAGGCGCGAAAAACTTCTTTCCCTCGGGCTCCGTTTGTGATACAATTTACTGGAAGCCCAAACCGGGGCTGGATATTGATACAGGCTCTAAGAGAAAGGAGTGCCGAATATGCCGTTTGACGCGGAATCCATGCAGAAGCTGATCTGGCTGGTGCTGCTGGTGATCTTCGCCGCCAGCGAGGCCGCCACCGTGGGGCTCACCTCCATCTGGTTCGCCGCCGGGGCTCTTGTGGCCCTCATCGCCGCCCTGCTGGGCGGGGCGATGTGGATCCAGATCACCCTGTTTTTGGCGGTGACCCTGCTGTGCCTTGCCGCCGTGCGGCCCCTGGCGAAAAAGCATTTGAACAGCAAAATAGAACACACCAACGCCGACCGGGCCATCGGCCAGGAGGCCCTGGTCACCGAGGCCATCGACAACATCCAGGGCAGGGGCGCCGTCATCATCCGGGGCGTCACCTGGACCGCCCGCAGCCAGGACGGCCTGCCCATACCCGCCGATACCATGGTGAAGGTGCTGCGCATCGAGGGGGTCAAGGTGTTCGTGGAGCGGGTGCCCGCCGGGGCCTCCCCCAAGCCGGAAGGCTGGTAAGCCGTCCTCTTTCAAAAGAAGTATCTTTTGTTCGGGAAATAAGAAGCTGTATTTAAGGAGGAAAAACACATGAAAGCACTGGCTCTGTACGCCAACGCCCCCGCCCTGGGGAGCATCCTCACCTTCGCCATCCCCCTGGCCCTGGTGATCCTGATCCTGGCTGTCCTGGCCTCCAACATCAAGGTGGTGCAGCAGTCCAAGGCCGTGGTCATCGAGCGGCTGGGCGCCTTCCACGCCGTGTGGGGCGTGGGCCTGCACCTGAAGATCCCCTTCCTGGAGCGGGTGGCCAAGACCGTCTCCCTCAAGGAGCAGGTGGTGGACTTCGATCCCCAGCCCGTCATCACCAAGGACAATGTCACCATGCAGATCGACACCGTGATCTACTTCCAGATCACCGACCCCAAGCTGTATACCTATGGCGTGGAGCACCCCCTCTCCGCCATCGAGAACCTCACCGCCACCACGCTGCGCAACATCATCGGCGATCTGGAGCTGGACCAGTCCCTCACCAGCCGGGACCACATCAACACCCAGATGCGCTCCATCCTGGACGAGGCCACCGACCCCTGGGGCATCAAGGTGAACCGGGTGGAGCTGAAGAACATCATGCCCCCCCGGGACATCCAGGAGTCCATGGAGAAGCAGATGCGGGCCGAGCGGGAGCGCCGGGAGGCCATCCTCCAGGCCGAGGGCCAGAAGCAGTCCCAGATCCTGGTGGCCGAGGGCGAGAAGCAGTCCGCCATCCTCCGGGCCGACGCCGCCAAGCAGGCCGCGATTTTGCAGGCTGAGGGCTCCAAGCAGGCCAAGATCCTGGAGGCGGAAGCCGAGGCCGAGGCCATCCTGAAGGTGCAGCAGGCCACCGCCGACGCCATCAAGCTCATCAACATCGCCGACCCCGGTGAGGGCGTCATCAAGATCAAGGCCCTGGAGGCGTTCACCAAGGCCGCCGACGGCCGGGCCACCAAGATCATCATCCCCAGCGAGCTCCAGGGGCTGGCCGGCCTGTGCGCCAGCGCCAAGAGCGTGTTCGATACCGTGGAGCCCAACCCGCCCAAGACCGGGAAGTAAGCCATGTACCAATACGAGTATACCACCGTCATCGGTGAGGGCATGCTGGCCACCAAATTCAAGGAACACCGGGAGATCATTGACCGCCGGGCCAAAGAGGGCTGGCGGTACGTGGGCTGGGTGCCCGCCCATCTTTCCAACGGCGCCATCGTGCAGATCGACCTGATCTTCGAGCGGGAAGTATAACAGCATGACAAGAGGTCCGCGGGCGAATCGCCCGCGGACCTCTCTGATCCCGTTCACTTTTTCTTCTTCTTGAAGAAGTCCTTCACCGGCGTGGGGGCGTGGACATCCCCCTCCCCCATGGCCTCGGCGTAGGCCAGCAGGGCCTCCTTCTGCTGCCCGGTGAGGCTGGTGGGCACCTGCACCTGCACCGTGACGAACAGGTCGCCCCGGCCCCGGCGCTTGTAGATGGGCGCGCCCTTCCCCTCCAGCCGGAAGGTTTTCCCGGTCTGGGTGCCGGCGGGCAGGTTCAGCTTCAGTCTGCCGTCGATGCCCTCGATCTGGAGCTCCGCCCCCAAAGCGGCCTGGGGGAAGCTCACCTGCTGCCGGGTGTAGAGGTTGATGCCGTCCCGCTCGAACCGGGGGTCGGGGGTGACGGCCACCACCACCAGCAGGTCCCCGGCGGGGCCGCCGTTGAGCCCGCCGTTGCCCTCCCCCAGCATGGGGATCTCCTGCCCATGCTGGATGCCCGGGGCGATGTTCACCTTGATCCTGCGCTGGCGGCGCACCTGCCCCGCCCCCCGGCAGTCGGGGCAGGGCTGGTGGATGATCTTGCCGGTGCCCCGGCAGTCGGGGCAGGGGGCCTCGGTGGCGAAGGCGAAGCCGCCCATCCCCCGCTGCACCCGGATCTTCCCCGTGCCGTGGCACTTGCGGCACACCTCGGCGGTGGTGCCCTGGGCGCAGCCGGTGCCCCGGCAGGTGTCGCAGCTCTCCAGCCGGGTGAGATTCAGCGTCTTCTCGCACCCCGCCATAGCCTCCGCAAAGGAGATGGTGATGCTGGCCCGGAGGGAGGAGCCCCGCCGGGGGGCGTTGGGGTCGGCCCGGCGCTGTCCGCCGAAGCCCCCGAAGCCGCCGGCCCGGCGGGTGCCGCCGCCGAACCCCCCGCCGAAGAAGGAGCCGAAGATATCCCCCAGGTCGATATCCCCCATGTCGAAGCCGCCGAAGCCGCCCCCGCCGAAGTTGGGATCCACCCCGGCGTGGCCGAACTGGTCGTACTTGGCCCGCTTGTCCTTGTCGGACAGCACCTCGTACGCCTCGTTGATCTCCTTGAACTTGGCCTCGGCCTCCTGGTTGCCCGGGTTCATGTCCGGGTGGTACTGCTTGGCCAGCTTGCGGTAGGCCTTTTTCAGCTCATCATCGGAGGCGCCCTTGGCTACGCCCAGCACCTCATAATAATCCCGTTTTTGATCTGCCATATGGAATCACCTCTTTTAACACCCCGAAGGGCATGAAAGCCTTCCCCCGAAGGGAGGCCCTTAGCGCACAGAAGCCTTCCCCCTGCAAGGGGGAAGGTGGCATCGCCGCAGGCGATGACGGATGAGGGTGCGGACAGGCGCCGCACCTTGTGCCTCAAACCCGGACAGCAGGTCCCTCGACCCGACGCCCCCTCACCCGTCCTCTCCGGGGACACCCTCCCCCCTGTGGGGGGAGGGCTTTTCGCTCTTATTTGTCGTCATCCATGACCTCGAAGTCGGCGTCCACCACATTGTCCGCACCGCCGCCCTGGGTCGGCCCGCCGCCGAAGCCCGCGCCGCCCATGTCGGGGCCGGGGCCGGCCTGCTGGCCCGCCTGTCCGTACAGCTTCTCGCTGGCGGCGTAGAACGCCTTTTTCAGCTCCTCGGTAGCGTCCTTGATCGCCTGGGAGTCGTTCCCCTTCAGGGCGTCCTTCACCCGGTTCAGGGCGCTGTCGATGTTCCCCTTGTCCCCGGCGTCCAGCTTGCCGCCCATCTCGTCCAGGACCTTCTCGGTCTGGTACACCATCTGGTCGGCCTCGTTGCGGGTGTCCACTTCCTCCTTGCGCTTGGCGTCCTCGGCGGCGAACTGCTCCGCCTCCCGGACGGCCT
>CASTQR010000040.1 GCA_949451265.1 uncultured Eubacteriales bacterium
GAAGCTGAAGGCGGAGGGCGAGGTCAAAAACAGCGCGGACGGCAAGTACTCCGTGGACAGCAAGGGGAACCGGGTGTCCAAGGGGGAGGACGGCGAGTATTACCGGGTGGACGCCGACGGCGAGTTCCTGTATGACTTCAGCATCAACGGGGCCAACATCAGCGTCACCAAGGACACCACCCTGGAGCACCTGATGAACTCCATCAACTCCAGCGCCGAGGCGGGGGTGAAGGTGAGCTATTCCAAGCTGACCAACGAATTCCAGTTCACCGCGTCCCAGACCGGCGCCAGCGGCAGGATCGAGTTCGGCGGGCTGGCCAAGGATATGTTTGTCACCCATGACCGCGAAGCCAGCGACAGCTTTGCCGATACCTATGGCCTTGGCCTGAGCGACGGCCAAAGCAAGTGCTTTGCCTTTTCCTTCGAGGGCCGTGACCTCAGCTTCGAGATCTCGAGCGGGGACTCGATGCAGGACGTTGCCGACCATCTGAATATGCTCCTGAGCAATTACGACCAGACCGCTTCCTATGATGAGCTTACGGGCCAGATCATGGTCACCGACAAGACGGGCAAAATGGTGGACTTTGAGCTGTACGAGGGCCAGAGCAGCTCTGCCGGGACGAAGATTGACCGCCCCGAATTTGAGTCCTCTTTTACCAGCGGCCAAGACGCCGTCATGGACGTGGAGATCAACGGCAAGCGGTTCGAGGACCTGACCCGATCCTCCAACAGCTTCGACATCGACGGGCTGACCATCAACGTGAAGGGCGAGTTCAACGCCGACGGCAAGAACACCGTGAAGGAGGGCGAGACCTATGAGCCCATCACCTTCACCACCTCCACCGACACCGACAAGATCGTGGACGTGATCCGCCAGTTCGTGGACGACTACAACGAAATGGCCACCGAGATCAAGAACCAGTACTCCACCCTGCCCGCCCAGAAAAGCAACGGAGCCAAGTATGAGCCCCTCACCTCCGAGCAGGAGGACCAGTACTCCGAGAGCGAGCTGAAGGCGTACTACGAGAAGGCCAAGCAGGGCATCCTGTTCGGGGACACCAACCTGTCCGGCATGTACAGCAAGCTGCTGTCCGCCATCACCCCGGGCGGCACCGACGGACAGACCCTCCGGGAGATCGGCATCGGCACCAGCTACAGCAACGGCATGACCACCCTGTCCCTGGACGAGGATAAGCTGCGGGCGGCCCTGGAGAGCGACCCGGACAAGGTGAAAAACGCCTTCACCAAGTCCAAGGAGGGCGGCTCCTCCAGCGACGGGCTGATGACCCGGATGCAGAACACTCTGAACAGCTACGTCAAGACCACCGGCGAGCCTAAGGGCATCCTGATCCAGCGGGCGGGCTCGGTGAAGGCTTATACCTCGCTGAACAACAACACCCTCAAAACCCAGATCGACAACATCGACAACCAGATCGACCGCTGGCAGGACAAGATGGCCAGCCAGATCGACCGCTACACCCAGCAGTTCAGCCGTCTGGAGCAGCTCATCGCCGAGATGAACTCCCAGACCTCCGCCATGATGGGGCTGATGGGCGGACAGAGCGGCTACTAAACCATAGACCAAAAAGGAGTCAAGCATGGATCTCAAAGGCTACCAGGGCTATCAGGGCTATCAGGAGCAGGGCATCAATGAGATGACCCCCGGCGAGCTGCTGCTGCTGCTGTACGACGAGCTGGTGAAGCGGCTGTTTCGGGCGGGCCTGGCCCTGGACAAGGGGGACTATGACCTGTTCGAGGCCAGCGTGGACCGGTCGCTGGACATCATCCGCTACCTGGACGACACCCTGGATATGCAGTACCCCATCAGCCGGAACCTGAACCGCCTGTACGACTATTTCAGCTTCGAGCTGAACCGGGTGAAGGCGGGGCGGAACAAGACCGAGCTGGATCGGGTGAAAACCATGGCGGGCGAGCTGCGGGACACCTTCCGGGAGGCCCGGAAAACCGGGGAGCGGGAGCTTGCCGAACAGGCCCAGGGCGCCGGAGGGGAGCCATGACGGAAAAAGCGGTGATGGACGCCCTGGTGCAGATGAAGCGGACGGGGAACCTGCTGAACGAGCTGGAGGATCTCACCCGCCAGCTGGGGGAGGCCATCGACCGCAACGACCAGGTGAGTATGCAGATGCTGGTGGCCATGCGGGAGGAGCCGCTGGAAAAGCTCCAGGCCGCGGACGTGGCCGTCCGGGATCAGCTGGAGGCCCTGGGCGACGGGGATCAGGCGGCGGCGCTGGCGGGCATCCTGAACGGCGGGCCGCCCCTCCAGCCGGGGGAGCGCACCCAGCAGATGCTGTGCGATCAGGTGGCGGCCAACCGCCGCCGGCTCAAGCAGATCATGGAGCTGGACAGGGTGCTGAACCAGCGCATGGGGCGGGAGAGTACCGCCCCCCAGCCCGGTGAGCTGCGGGGATAAAAAAAGAAGCCCACGGGCCCCATTTGACGGGGCTCGCGGGTGACCATATCGGCCCGGTGCCCACCGGGCCGATATTCCACGAAAAGATGAACTAAGTACCGGGCGGGGACAGCACCCACAGGGGCGCGCCGTTGTCCCGGGCGGAGGACAGCTCGTCCAGGATGATCTGGGGATCCCACAGCATGAGGCTCCGCTCCGGGCTGTTGGGGTCGGCCACCAGCACCTCCCCGAAGGCGGTGACGCCCCGGAGGAGGATGAAGTGCCCGCCGTCGGTGAAGTGGCCGGGGCCCACCAGGGCCACCAGCAGCTTGCCGCGGCTCAGGGCGTCCACCACGTCCGCCGCCTCCCGGGAGGTAAAGGGTTCGGCCTCAATGCCGAAGCCCGCCGCCGCGCCCTGGACAATGGAGTGACGGGAGCCGCCCTTCCGGGCCCAGTGGCCGTTGGACACCGCCCAGGCCGCCATGGACACCGGGTCGGCGGGCTCGTCGGTGAGGCTGGCCACCGCCATCGCCATCACCGTGGGGCCGCAGCCGTAGGGCCCGATGGTGTCTGTGCCGTAGGGCTGGTCCGCCCACTCGGCTGCGGACTGGCAGTAGTAGACGATATCCACCGCGCCGCCGGTGAGAACCTCCCGGTCCCCCTCCCGCCGCAGTTCAGTGATGGGGGGAAGGGTGGGGATGGAGGGCTCCCCGACCGCGCCGGGCCCCTCCTGGCCGGGGGGCCGGTACTTGCTGGGGATATCCGGGGCGGTGAACTCCGCCCAGCGGGCCGCGGTCTCCGCGGCGAAGCGGGAGAGGCCGTCCGCCGCGTCCCGGCAGAGCTGGCCGGCGGCGTCCGCCGTGTCCCGGCAGAATTGGGCGGCGGCGTTGAGGCCTGCTTTGCCCGTGTCCACCGCCACCCCGGCGGCATACCGCACCGGGGAGACAATGGCCTCATAGATCTCCGGCTCGAAGTAGCGGCAGGCGGTGAGCTCGGCGATGCCGATGCACAGCAGGGCCAGCAGGGCGGCCAGCACGATATTCCGTTTTGTGTGCTTCACGATGAAGGGCTGCCGCACGCTGCCGCCTCCTTTCGATTTGGGAATAAATTCCACGCATTCGGACGGAAAAAAGACATTAAATCCCCTTTCCTCCGGGGCAAATCCGTGCTATAATATTGGTCAGCCTTTTGAAGGGCGCGGCTGCGCTGGTTCTATTATAGCAGAAGTTTCGCCTTTTTCAATGGAAAGAATATGGCCCGGCTGATTTTGCCCCGCCGTTGGGAGTAAGCCTATGCCCACGATTGAACTGGAAAACGTCACAAAAGTTTATAAACCCAAGCGCCGCCGGAAGCGCCCGGTACATACGGACATGGGTGTGGAGGAGGTCAACCTCACCATCCGGCAGGGCGAGTTCGTCTTTGTGGTGGGGGCCAGCGGGTCGGGGAAAAGCACCCTGCTGCGGCTCATCACCGGGGAGGCCAAGCCCAACGAGGGCCGGGTGTGCATCGACCAGAAGGAATTGGGCTGGATGCTGAAGCTCAGCCGGAACCGGGCGGCCATGATGTTCGGCAAGATCTGGCAGGACCCCACCCTCATCCGCAAAAAGACCATCGGGGAGAACCTGGCCCTGGCGGTGAAGATCGCCTTCGGGCGGGAGAGCCCCCGGCTGGCGGAGCTGCGGATCAAGAAGGTGCTGGGCCTGGTGGGGCTGAAGGGCGTGGAGAAGAAGTACCCCGTGGAGTTGTCCATCGGCGAGTGCCGCCGGGTGGAGCTGGCCCGGGCCCTCATCGCAAGCCCGCCCATCCTGGTGCTGGACGAGATCACCGCCAACCTGGACGACGACTGCATCTGGGACACCCTCCACCTGCTGAACGACGTGAACCGCAGGGGGACCACCGTGATCATGGCCACCCACGACAGCCAGTATGTGAACATCCTCCGGCGCCGGGTGATCACCATGTCGGGCGGCCGGGTGATCGGCGATGTACAAAAGGGAAAATACGGCGACGTGCTGGAGCGGGACCGGAACACCGGCCTCCCCCCCAGGGCTGGAGCCGATTTGATATAAAGTCCACAGTCAAGAAAATTTAGGAGGAAAGAGTCCATGGTTAAAAACATGAAGATCAGAAAGAGCCTGATCCTGGGTTACGGCGTCACCATTGTTGTCTCGGTCATCATCATCATCGCGTCCATCATCCTGATGACCATTCAGAAGGGCCAGTATACCAGTATCCTTGACAACTATGTTGGCGCCAACGACATTGTGTCGGATTGCCGCATAAACTACAACATCGCCGGCCGCAACCTGCGTGACGCGGTGCTGGGCGGCGATGTGGCCAATCTGGACAACGCCCTTGCCAAGGTCAACGAGCTGAAGGAGGATCTGGACAAGCTGGAGAGCAAATACCCGCTGACGGACAGGACCGAGCTGAACGCCTTTGTGGATACGGTGGAGGCGTGGGAGGCCGAGGCCGAGAAGATCGTCAACGTGGCCCGGGGCAACACCGAGGAGAGCCGCACTCAGGCCGCCGCCCTCATTGCCAGCGACTGCTCCCCCAGGCTGCAGGAAGCGGCCACCAAGGGCGACGCCCTGGCCAAGAAGCTCCAGAATGAGCAGGACAAGATTATTGATCAGCAGTCCATGACCTCCAACATCGCCATCGGCGTGATTGTGGCCGCGCTGGTGATCGCCATCGTTGTGGTGCTGCGGATGGCCCTGATCATCATCAAGAGCATTGTGGTGCCTGTGGAGCAGGTTCACGTGGCTCTCAGCGGCTTCAGCGAGGGCAAGCTGGACATCCCCGTGGATTACCACAGCGGCAGCGAGCTGGGCGAGATGTGCGACGCCCTGCGCACCAGCCAGCACGTCCTGAGCGAGTGCATCGGCGACACCTGCCGCCTGCTGGAGGACATGGGCAACGGTAACTTCGATGTGCGCACCAAGGACGAGAAGATGTACGTGGGCGCGCTCAGCAGCATTCTCACCTCCGTGCGGGCCATCAACCGCAGCCTGACCGACGCCCTGACCCAGATCAACCAGAGCGCGGAGCAGGTTTCCGCCGGCGCGGAGCAGGTGTCCACCGGGGCCCAGTCCCTGGCCCAGGGCGCCACCG
The DNA here is from genome assembly GCA_949451265.1 of uncultured Eubacteriales bacterium. The sequence continues at coordinate 5,525 of CASTQR010000040.1, forward strand.
AGCAGGCCAGCGCGGTGGAGGAGCTGTCTGCCACCATCGCCGAGATTGCCAACAACTCCCGCAAGAACGCCGAAAACAGCGAGCAGGCCACTGCCCACGCCACTGACGCCAGCCAGTGCCTGGGGGAGAGCTCCGACTATATGCAGCAGATGGTGGCGGCGATGGAGCGGATCTCCGAGTCTTCCGAGGAGATCGGCAAGATCATTGACACCATTGAGAACATCGCCTTCCAGACCAACATCCTGGCCCTGAACGCCGCCGTGGAGGCGGCCCGTGCGGGCTCCGCCGGCAAGGGCTTCGCCGTGGTGGCCGACGAGGTGCGCAACCTGGCCTCCAAGTCCGATCAGGCCGCCAAGGCCACCAAGGACCTCATCGACCGCTCCATCAACTCCGTGAAGGACGGCAATGACATCGTGAAGCGGGTGTCCGAGGCCCTGGACGCCACCAGCCAGCGGGCCGGCCTGGTGATGAGCTCCGTCCAGGAGATCACCAAGGCCGCCGAGGAGGAGTCCGAGGCCATCGCCCAGGTGACCGAGGGCATCGACCAGATCTCCTCCGTGGTGCAGACCAACTCCGCCACCAGCGAGGAGTCCGCCGCCGCCAGCGAGGAGCTGTCCAGCCAGGCCGCCCTGATGAAGGAGCTGCTGGCCCGGTTCAAGCTGCGCCAGGACGGGTTCGCCGCCAAGCCCCAGCCCGCCTACAGCGCCGCCGCTCCCTCCTACGACGCGGGCGGCTATGACGCCGCGCCCAGCGGCGACACCTCCGCGTCCAGCGTGTTCAGCAAGTATTAAGAACTACGAGGGTTGCCAGGAGGCGGCAGCTTGCCGCCTCCTGGCTTCTCTTATGCGGGGCCAGCCGCCCCGGCGAAACCAGAGGCAGGGAGGAGCGCACCTATGGCAGAGTTGAAGGCGCAGGACAAGGATCTGATCTACGCCCTGGATATCGGCACGCGCAGCGTGGTGGGCGTGGTGGGCCGCCCGGTGGGGGACCGTCTGAAGGTGCTGGACGTGGAGCTGGCGGAACACGGCAAGCGGGCCATGATGGACGGCCAGATCGACGACATCCGGCAGGTGGCCGGCCTGGCCCGCGCGGTGACGGGACGGCTGGAGGACCGGCTGGGCGTCCGGCTGGAGCGGGTGTGCGTGGCCGCCGCCGGACGGGCCCTGCGCACCCAGATGGGCTCCTTCACCCTGGAGCTGCCCGAGGAGCAGTCCATTGACGAGGAGGAGATCAGCCGCCTGGAGGCCGGGGCGGTGTCCGCCGCCGAGGACGCCCTCCAGGGGGACGGCGAGGCCCGCCGCCAGATGTTCCTGGTGGGCTACACCGTGGCCCAGTACCGGCTGGACAATTACCCCCTGAACAATCTGCAATACCACACCGGGCGCAAGGTGGAGGCCGACGTGGTGGCCACCTTCCTGCCCGGCGAGGTGGTGGAGAGCCTGTACGCCGCCATGCGGGCGGCGGGCCTCCAGGTGGCCAGCATGACGCTGGAGCCCATTGCCGCCATGAACGCCGCCATCCCGGCGGAGCTGCGGCTGCTGAACCTGGCCCTGGTGGACATCGGGGCGGGCACCACCGATATCGCCCTGTGCCGGGACGGCAGCGTGGTGGGCTACACCATGGCCACCGTGGCCGGGGACGAGGTCACCGAGGCCATCATGAAGGCGTTCCTGGTGGACTTCAAGACCGCCGAGGAGATCAAGCGGGCCCTGGGTGAGTCGGAGGAGCTGATCCGCTGCCGGAACATCCTGGGCCAGGAGGAGCGGGTGGCTGTCCCCGAGGTGGTCCAGGTGATCCAGGAGCCCATGGAGAAGCTGGCGGAGGCCATCACCAAGCAGATTTTGAGCGTGAACAACACCGCCCCCTCCGCCGTGTTCCTGGCGGGTGGCGGCAGCAAGCTGTCCGGCCTGCGGGAGCGGGTGGCGGAGAAGCTGGAGATGGACGAGAAGCGGGTGGCCATCGCCGGGAATAATTTCGCCCTCAGCGCCTTCTCCGACAGCCTGGAGCTGGAGCGGCCCGAGTACGCCACCCCCTTGGGGATCGCCATCTCCGCGGGGCTGGGCCTGCTGAACGACAGCTATGTGGTGATGCTGAACGGGCAGAGCGCCAAGCTGTTCCGCAACGGGGTGCTGACCCTGCGGGACATCCTGCTGATGAACGGCTACAGCTACGCCGACATGGTGGGCAAGACGGGCAAAAGCCTCACCCTCACCGTGGACGGCAAGCGGGTGGTGCTCCGGGGCGAGCCCGCCGGCCCCGCCGTCCTGCGGGTGAACGAGGAGGAGGCCACCCTGTCTGCGGTCATCCACGCCGGGGACAGGATCCACTTCATCCCCGCCAAGGCGGGGGAGGACGCCCACCGCACTCTGGAGGAGCTGCTGGGCCCCGGCTTCTACGGCAAGGCGCTGGTGAACAATATCCAAGTGCCCATGGACACGCCGCTGGGCCAGGGGGACGTGATCCTCACCCTGCGGCAGACGCCCCCCGCGGCCCCGGTGCAGGCCCCGCCGCCGGTCCAGCCGGCCCCGGCCCCCGCGCCCCAGCCCGCCCCCGTTGTCCGGCCCGCCGCGCCCGCCCCGGTGAAGCGGGAGCTGCACCTGTTCCTCAACGGCGAGCCGCTGGTGCTGCCCGCCCGGGACGACGACGCGCCCTATTTCCTGATGGATCTGCTGGAATACTCCGGCATTGATTTTGAACATCTGGACCGCCCGGTGCGCCTGGAGGTGAACGGCCAGGAGCGGGGCTTCCAGCACCAGCTCAAGGAGCAGGATTCGGTCAGCATCCAGCTGACCTGATGGATTGAAACAACGCAAGAGGTGGTATTCCCATGCCCTTTGGAAAACCCAAGGAGCCCAAGGCTCCCAAAGAGAAAAAGCCCAAGCCCCCGAAGAAGCCAAAGCCCCCTAAGAAGGAGAAGCCCCCGAAAAAGCCCCGCCCGCCCAAAAAGGTGAAGCCCGCCAAGAAGCCCCGGAAGGGCGCGCCCCCGCAGGGGGAGGAGGGCCAGGAGGGGGAACAGCCCCAGAAGAAAAAGCTGCCCCTGCTGGTGTTCATCCTGGTGCCCGTGGCGGCGGCGGCGCTGGCGGCGGCGCTGGTGTTCTTCGTGATCCTGCCCCGGTTCGGCGGGGCGAAGGATCCGGAGCCCACGCCCACGGAGGAGCCCAAGCCCCCCGAGCTGCCGGAGGAGCTGAAGGTGGGGGACACAGCCGTTCCCGGCATGGCGCTGGAGGCGGACGAGAGCGGGGCGCTGGCGGTGCTGGCGAAAACCATCACCTACACCTACACCAACCTGAACGACGCGGGCAAGGCGGCGCAGACCTATACCGACCAGCTGCGTAAGGCGGATCCCGCCTTCTCCCTGGTGGACGAGGAGTTCGTCCGGGTGCTGGACGAGCCGGACTTTTCCACGCCCGAGGGCATGGTGCTGCTGGCCCGGAATCTGCCCAAGCCGGAGCCGGAGGCGGCGGAGACCCCCGCCCCCACCGAGGAGCCCAAGGAGGGGGAGAGCGCCCCACCGGAGGGATCGGCGGAACCCACCGCCACCCCGGAGCCCACGGAGAGCCAGCCGCCGGAGGACGCGGAGCCGGATCTGGTGATCACGGTGCGGATCACCTGGACGGAGGGGCAGTGCGTGGTCACCGCCGACGAGGAGGAGGGCGAGGTCACCTCCCCGCCGCCGGAGCAGAGGCCGCCCAGCTACTCCATCGGCATCCGGCAGGCGGAGAACCAGATCCGATCCATGACCCCGGCGGAGCTGGGGCTGCCCGGCGCGTCCATCACGGACTACGAGATCTTCCCCCAGGACGTGGTGGAGACGGTGGACGACATGGCCTACATCAAGCTGAATCTGTATGACGCCGCGTCCCCCTACGCCTTCGCGGGCAGTTACCTGATGGGGGTGGACGGCAAACACCTGTACAGGCTGGACACCTCCACCGGGGAGCTGGTGGAGCTGGACTTCACGCTGAACATCGGCGGGGAGGAGGAGCCGTCCGCCCCGCCGGAGAGCGCCGCCCCGGAGACGGGCGCGCCGGAATCCGGAAGCCCTGAATGACAAGAGAAACCCCCGCCGGGACAACTCCCGGCGGGGGTTTTCAGATGGGCGCCAGCGTCATGCGGTCCGGCGGGCCCGCCAGCCGCAGGGGGCGGCCTGGGGCGCAGCCCAGAAACAGGGGGGTGAGGGCCCCCTCCAGCAGGGGTACAGTGGAGCGGAGGGAGAGGGCGTCCCTGGGGGTGAGGGCCCGGGCCAGGGCAGGGTCCACCTGGGCGATATCCAGGCCGTACTCCCGGCCCAGGGCGGCGATCTGGCGGGCGGTGACTGCCTCCCGGTCGGACTGGGTGAGGGGCTGGAAGCCGATGAGGCCGCTGAACCGGCCGGCGATCTCCTTCAGCACCCCGGAGCGGGTCAGGGCCAGCCTTGCCGCCTCGTCCGCCTGGAAGATCCGCCGGGGCAGGTCAGCCGGGGCCGTGCCGCCGGGAGAGGGGGCGGGCGGCGGCGGGGCGGGGGCGAAGCCCAGGCTGGGCCGGGGCTTGCCGGACAGGTCGGTATTGGTGGTGAACAGCAGGATACAGCGGCGGAAATCCAGCTCCCGCCCGCCGGATTCGTCCTCCCGGCGGGCGGTACAGCGGCCCTCGTCCAGGATGGACAGAAAGACCTTCAGCACCTCCGGGTGGGCCTTGTCCAGCTCGTCGAACATAAACACGGTGTGGGGCCAGCGGCGGACGGCCTCCAGCACCGGGGCATCGTCATAGCCCACGTACCCCGGCGGGGCCCCGGTGAGACGGAACACGGAATGGGCTTGGGTGAAGGTGTTCAGCTCCGTCCACACCGGGCGGTAGCGGTCCTCGCCTAAACAGCGGTTCAGGGCGGGGGCCACCGCCTTGCCCAGCTCCGACTTGCCCACCCCG
>CASTQR010000041.1 GCA_949451265.1 uncultured Eubacteriales bacterium
ACCCAGGTGCCGATGGTGTTGCCGGCGGTGGCGGCGTCCCAGGTGGCGCCGGCGGAGTTCTTCATCTCCTGAGAGGCCAGCTCGCGGACGGTGTACTCCTTGCCGCCGATGGTCAGCTTGCCGTCCTTGACGGCGGTGGCGTTACCCTCGGCGTTGACGCCCACGGCGTCGGAGTTGATGGCGCCATTCACCTCAACGGCGGTATCCAGGGCCTTGCGGACGCCGCGGGTACGGGCCACGGAGTCGTTGTGGCCGATGTCGCCGATGGCCAGCACGTAGCCGATGACGCCGTCGCCGTTGCGGTCGATGGTGTCGATGTTGGCCTCGATGTAGTCACGGATCATCTGGCCCTGGAGCTCAGCGCCCTGCACGGCGTCGAAGCCCACATAGTAGGTGTCCTTGTTGAAGTTCATGGCGGTCATATCCAGCTCGCCGGTGGAGCTGTTGGAGGGCTGCCGGTTGAACCACACCAGGGGCTTGTCCTTGTTGGCGACCTCGCCGCCGGAGGGCTCGTCGGGCTTCTGGGTCTCGGGGGCGGAGGTGTTGGGATCCTCGGGCTTCTGAGTGTCCTGGGGCTTGTCGCCGCCGCAGGCGGCCAGGCTCAAGACCATCATCAGAGCGAGGATCAGCGCAAGAGCTTTCTTCATAACATATTCTCCTTTTCCATATTTATGATGAAGTGGAACACTCGCCGGAACACGGTTTCCTCCCCCGTTCCCCGGCGGGAGCCGGGGAACAAAAGGGACGTGCGTCCCTTCGCGAAAGCAGTCCCATTCATCTGCGTCTAATCTTAAAGGAAAGCGCGGAAAAATGCAAGGGGAATTTCACTATTTATTGGTTAAATTTTCATCTGAACTGTCATTTGTTCCAAAATTTTCGCTCAGGAATTGTATACTTCGCCGAAAACAGCCTCATGTTCAGGCAGGATCATACGCTGCCCCAAAAGAGGAGCGCAGGACCCCCGTCCTGCGCTCCAAGCAATTCTTTATACAGGGCTTACCGGCTCCCGCAGCTGGAACTTCGCCACCAGCTCCCGCAGCATGGCGGCCTGGCTGGCCAGCTCCTCGCTGGCGGCGGCGCTGGCCTCGGAGGTGGCCACGTTGTTCTGCACCACCACGGAGATCTGCTGGATGCCGTGGGTGATCTGCTCCGCGTCCTCGTCCTGCTTCCTGGTGTAGTCCGCGATGCCTTCGATGAGCTCTCCCATCTCCTCCGCCTGCGCCACCACCTTCAGCACCGAGTCCGCCGTGTCCTGGGCGGCCTGGACGCCCTCGTCCATGGACTCCACCGTCTGGTTCAGCAGGATGGTGGTGCGCTGGGCGGCCTCGGAGGATTTGCTGGCCAAGGCCCGCACCTCGTCCGCCACCACGGCGAAGCCCTTCCCCGCGGCCCCCGCCCGGGCGGCCTCCACCGCCGCGTTCAGGGCCAGGATATTGGTCTGGAAGGCGATGTCCTCGATGGTTTTCACGATCTGGTGGATCTCGGAGGACTTGTCGCTGACGCGGCGGATCACCTGGGTCATGTTCTGCATTTTGCCGCTGCTCTCCAGCAGGCCGCCCTTGACCTCCTGGGATAAGGCGCTGGCCCGCTGGGCGCCCTCGGCCACATTGTGGACGCTGTCCGACACGGCGCTGATGTGGCCCACCAGGGCGTCCACCTCCGCCGCCTGCTCCGTGGAGCCCTGGGAGAGGGTCATGGCCCCGTTGGACACCTGGTCCGCCCCGGAGGACACCTCCGCGGAAGCGGTGCGCATCTGGCCCATGGCGCTGTTCAGGGACAGGGAGATCTCGTCCAGGGCGGTCTTGATCTTCTCAAACTCGCCGGTGTACTCGTTCTTTAAGGTAAAGACCAAATTACCCGCCGCGATCTCCCGCAGGGTCTCGGAGATCTCATTGATGTAAAGCACATACTCCCGGAGCCGGAGGGTCACCTGGTTGAAGTCGTCCGCCAGCACCCCCAGCTCGTCCTTGGACTGGTAGTGGATGGTCTGATCCAGCTCGCCCTGGGCAATGCGGGTGGCGGCAAGGCTCAGCTCCTGGACGGGCAGGCCGATGATCCGCCGCACCTGGATCACCACCAGGGCGATCAGCACCAGCACCGCCAGCACCGCCACCACCAGCATACTGATGGTCAGGCCGTTCAGTTCCTGGAGCACCTCCCCCTGGGAGACGTAGGCCACCGCCGTCCAGTCGCTGTCCGGGATGTTTGCCACCTGGATGTAAGTGCCCTGATGGACGGACAGGCCGGTTTTGCCCTGCCGGATCTGCTCCGCGGCGTAGGGGTACATCCCCTCTGTGAGCTGGCCCAGGGCCTGCCCGGTGATCTCGCTGTCCCGGTGGCCGATGATGGTGTCCGTCCGGGTGTCCACCAGGAAGATGCCGCCGGTGTCCTCAATGGTGACGCCGCTGACGATCTTGGAGATGGAGTCCAGATACACGTCGGCGGCCGCCACCCCCCGGACGCCGCCCGCGCTGTCCTTCAGCACCCCGGAGGCGCCCACCACGTAGGACTGGCTGTCCTCGTCGAAATACACGTCGCCCAGCAGAAAGCTCTGGGATTTCAGGCCGTCCTGGTACCAGCTCTTGGCGGTGGCGTCATAGTCCGGCCCCGGCACGAAGGAGGCGTGGTACAGCGAGCCGTCCGTCAGGGCGATGTAAAGCCCCGCGGGGTAGGCGTCGTTCTGGCCCACCGTATGCTTGATGTAGTCCTGCATGGCGGGCACGTCCATATCCTCGTACTGGACGGTGTCCCGCTGGGTCTCCAGCATGGCTAAGGTGCGGTTCATCCACGCCTTGGTCTCCTGGATGGTCTTGTCGGTGGTGGCCCGCAGCAGATCCTCGCTCCGCTCCAGCAGGGTGTGGGACATCTGGAAGTAGACTACCCCTAAGAGTATGCCCACCCCGATGACAACGCTGACCACAATGGCGGACACCAGCTTTCCGGTAATGCCACAGCCCTTCCGGGCTGTTTTCCCGTTTGACCTCATCTCTTTTCCCCCCAAATCAAGTTAGGCAAGCAAATTGATTATACCATGCGCAAGGGGAAAACGCAACCAGTTTTACCGCAGAAACAGGCGCAGCAGCCTGCCGTACCGCTCCTTTTGATAGGGCTGGTAGCGCATAGGAAGATCCATCCAGGTCTTTTTATCCACAATGCTCTTGGTGTGGGAGAACGCCTCAAAGCCCACCCTGCCGTGGTAGGCCCCCATGCCGCTCTCCCCCACCCCGCCGAAGCCCATCTCGCTGGTGGCCAGATGGATCACCACGTCGTTGACGCACCCGCCGCCAAAGCGGAACCGGGACATGGCCTCCTGAATCCGGGCCCGGTTCTCGGAGAACAGGTAGAGGGCCAGGGGCTTGGCCCGGTCCGCCAGGGCGGCGTACAGATCCTCAAAACGGTCGTAGGTAAGGACGGGCAGGATGGGGCCAAAGATCTCCTCCTGCATCACCGGGTCGTCCCCGGCGACCCGATCCAGGATGGTGGGAGCGATTTGCAGCGTCTCCGGGCGGGACTGCCCCCCCGCCGCCACCTTGTCCGGGTCGATGAGGCCCAGCAGGCGCTGGAAGTGCTTCTCATTGACGATCTTGCCATAGTTGGGGTTGTCCAGGGGCTCCTCCCCGTACTGCCGCCGGATCTCCTTGCGCAGGGCGTCCACCAGCCTGTCCTTGACGCTGCTGTGGCAGAGGATGTAGTCCGGGGCCACGCAGGTCTGGCCGCAGTTCAGGTATTTGCCGAACGCGATCCGCCGGGCCGTCAGGGGGATTTTAGCGGTCTCATCCACGATGCAGGGGCTCTTGCCGCCCAGCTCCAGCACCGCCGGGGTCAGGTGCTCCGCTGCCCGGCGCAGCACCTCCTTCCCTACCCCCTGGCTCCCGGTGAAAAAGACGAAGTCAAACTTCTCGTCCAGCAGGGCGGCGTTTTCCCGCCGCCCGCCGGTGACGGCGGCCACGTATTCCGGGGGGAAGCACTCCCCGATGAGCTCCGCCAAAAGGGCGCTGGCGGCGGGGGCGTAGGCGCTGGGCTTCACCACGGCGGTGTTCCCCGCGGCGATGGCGTCCGCCAGGGGATCCAGGGTCAGCAGCACCGGGTAATTCCACGGGCTCATGATCAGGGTATTGCCATAGGGCGAGGGCTTTTGGAAGCTCCGGGCGGCGAACTGGGCCAGGGGGGTGCGGACGGCCCGCTTCCCCGCCAGGCGGCGGGCGTGCCGGATCATGTAGGTGATCTCGGTGCGGGCCAGGCCGATCTCGCACATAAAACTTTCGTAGGCGCTCTTTCCCAGGTCGGAGGACAGGGCGTCCGCCAGATCCTTCTCCCGGCGGTCCACCCCGTCCCGCAGCCTGTGAAGCATCTCGATCCGGAAGGGCACCGGCAGGGTGACGCCGGTGTTGAAGTACGCGCGCTGGGCCTGGACGATCTCGTGGATATTCATTCTGATCCGCTCCAATCTGCCGCCGTCGGAGGGCCGGCTGGTTTGTCCGTCAATGGCATTTTACCAGAAGATCCATGATTTTGGAAGTCTTTTCTTACCTGTTTTCCGGCGTTCCGCCCGAATTTTCGGCGGGATTACATCTTGTCCTTCCCCTTCCTTTGTGATAAAATCGTTTTGCCTTACCATGCGGACATCCCACAGGAGGCAGCGCACCCAAACTGAACCCCATCCTGTCATTGCGGCGACGGCCGCTATCACCATGATTGATCTATTGGGAGGTACTATAATGGCAAAGAGGAACGACGAAAAGGCCGGGGCCAAGAAAAAGATCCCGGCCAGAACCGCGGCGCACAAGGCCAAGGCCGCGGAAGCGCCCAAGGCGGACGAGGCCGTTGAAAAGCTCCAGGCGGCGATCCCCGAAGCGGCCCCTGCGGAGGCCGTCAAGGAGGCACCGTCCCAGGCGAAGGCCCCCAAAAAGGCCCCCGCCAAGGCGAAAACCGAGGGAACAACCAAGAAGTCCCCTACCAAACCCAGGGCCGCAGCCGCCGCCAAGAAATCCCCGGCCAAACCCAAGGCGGAGGAGCCTGTCAAGGAAGCGCCGCCCGCGGCGGAGGCCGAGGAGCCCGTCAAAGAAGCAACGCCTGTGGCGGAGCCTGAAACGCCCGCCCAGGAGGCCGCACCCGCAGCAGAAGCCGAGGCGCCCGCCCAGGAGGCCGCGGAACCCACCCCGCCGGAAATCCCCGACCTGGGCCCCAGAAGGAGCGTCGTGTTCATCGGCTCGGAGTGCTACCCCTTTGTCAAGACCGGCGGCCTGGGCGATGTGATGTACGCCCTGCCCAAGGAGCTGGTGAAGCAGAACTGCGACGTGAAGGTGATGCTCCCCCGATACAAGTGCATCCCCTGGGAATACCAGGAGAAGATGGTGTTCCGGGGCTCCTTCGACATGGATCTCTGCGCCGACGGCCGCTCCTTCTACGTGGGCATTATGGAGTACGTCTGGGACGGCGTGGTCTATGACTTCATCGACAACGAGGAGTTTTTCAGCAGCGGGAACCCCTACACCAACCTGGTGGACGACATCCCCAAATACTGCTACTTCGCCAAGGCGGCCCTGGCGGCGCTGAACTACATGGACTGGGTGCCCGATATCATCCACTGCCACGACTGGCAGGCCGCCCTGGTGCCCGTGTACCTGCGCACCCAGTTCGAGACCACCAAGCTGGCCTCCGCCAAAACCATCCTGACTATCCACAACCTGCGCTTCCAGGGGATCTATGATATCCCCACCGTCCGCTACTGGTCCGGCCTGCCCGATTACGTCTTTAACAAGGACGCCCTCAAGGTGGGCTACCGGGACGCCAATATGCTGAAGGGCGGCCTGACCTACTCCAACCTCATCACCACCGTCAGCCAGACCTACGCCGGCGAGATCCAGAGTCCCTACTACGGCGAGGCGCTGGACGCCCACCTGCGCTACCACTCCGGCAAGCTGCGGGGCATCGTCAACGGCATCGACTGTGACATCTGGAACCCCGCCACCGACGAGCGGCTGCACGCCAACTACAGCGCCGCCAACGCCCTGGCCAAGAAGAAGGAGAACAAGCGGCAGCTCCAGGAGGAGCTGGGGCTGGAGCAGGACGATCACAAATTCGTCATCGGCCTCATCTCCCGGCTGACGGATCAGAAGGGCCTGGATCTGGTGAACGCCATCCTCCCCCAGGTGATGGACGAACACACCCAGGTGGTGGTGCTGGGCACCGGCGACCGGGTGTATGAGGACTCCTTCCGCTATTACGAGGGCGCGTACAAGGGGAACGTGTGCTCCAACATCATGTACGACGAGACCCGGGCCCACCGGATCTACGCCGGGGCGGACGCCCTGCTGGTGCCCTCCCAGTTCGAGCCCTGCGGCCTGACCCAGCTCATCGCCATGCACTACGGCACGGTGCCCATCGTCCGGGAGACCGGCGGGCTGAAGGACACGGTGGAACCCTACAATATGTACTCCAACTGGGGCAGCGGCTTCACCTTCGACCGCTACGACGCGGGCCTGCTGCTGGACGCCATCAACCGGGCCAAGACCCTCTACTTCGAGGCCCGGGAGTGCTGGGATCAGATGGTGCTGCGGGATATGGAGAAGGACGTCTCCTGGGAGAGCTCCGCCAAGCAGTATAAGGATCTGTATCTGGAATTGACCTGGTAAAGGCAAATCCGGCGCGAACGCGGCGCCGCTGCCCATGATTCGTGGGCGGCGGCGCCTTTTTTACTGCGGCTCCCCCGCTCGGCGGCCGGGCTATTCTCCCCCGCCCATCCAACCGCCGGAAGAAAAATCCCGCCGGGATCGTGACAAACCGCCGGGACTGTGGTATGATATCAAAACACACCGCGCCCCGGCGCGGGACTTTGGACAAGCGGGGGAATACCATGAACCAGAAGGAACTGGGCGAGCTGCGCCGGCGGCTGCGCCCCGGAAAGAATAACATCAGCCATGTCTACGGCTGCTACGTCAGCCCCTTGAAGGAGATCATCGCGGAGGTGGACCAGCCCCTGTCCCTGCTGAACGAGGACGATGTGGAGAGCTGTCTGGCCCTGCTGCGGAAGGCCCTGTCCGGGGGGCTGGGGCGGAATCTGGTGGACGTGGAGTTCTCCACCCGCCAGGTGGCGGAGGGGGAGGAACTGAAGCGCCTCCAGGCCCTCCGGGAAAACAAGCTGAAGGACGCCGCCGCCCGCCGGGAGTTCTACGAAACGGTGATCCAGAACCTGGAGCTGGGGGAGGACAGCTACCTGATCCTGCTGGCCCAGGAGAGCTACGACGTGCCCTTCCGCACCAAAAACGACGAGGTGCTGGACGACTCCTCCGACACGGTGTACTCCTATCTGATCTGCGCCGTGTGCCCCATGCGGGAGGGGAAGCCGGGGCTGGGCTACGTGCCCAACGAGAACGCCCTCCACGTGAAAACCGCCGGACGGCTGGCGGCCCCGCCGGAGGTGGGCTTCCTGTGGCCCGCCTTTGACGACCGGGCGGCCAACCTCTACAACGCGCTGTACTACGTCCACAAGCCGGAGCTGCTCCACGGGGAGTTCATCAACGGGCTGTTCGGCACGGAGCCGCCCCTGTCCGCCCCGGAACAGAGGGAGGCCTTCGAGAGCGCCCTCACCGACGCCCTGGGGGCGGAGTGCAGCATGGAGCTGGTGCAGGCCGTCCATGAACAGCTCCGGGAGCGGATCGAGCTGCACAAGGAGAGCAAGGATCCGGAGCCCCTCACCGTCACCGCCAAGGACGTGGGCGGGATGCTGCGGGAGTGCGGCATCGAGGAGGAGCGGGTGTCCGCCTTCCAGGACTACTGCGGCCAGCGTCTGGGCGAGGCGGCGGCGGTGGACCCCGCCAACCTCATCGACAGCAAACGCTTCCAGATCAAGGCCGGGGAGATCACCATCACCGTGAAGCCGGAGCTCAGCGGACAGGTGGAGGCCCGTGTGCTGGACGGACGGGCCTACCTGCTTATCCCCGCCGGGGACGGCGTGGAGGTGAACGGCCTGCCGGTGGAGCTGGAGGCCGAGCCCGCCGCCCAGGCGTAAGGGCTTACATAGGAGGGATTGCCATGCTGAAACGGATTTCCGCCTTTTTGCTGGCGTTGGTTTGGGCGCTGGCCCTGGCTGGCTGCGACGCCGGGACGGGGCCGGTCCAGTCCCCGGAGGGGACTGCGTTCCTGCCGTCCGCCGCCCAGACGGTTCTGCCGGAGACGGACGCGCCGCCCTCGGAACCCGGAACCCCGGAGACGGATGCCCCGGAGACAGCCGCTCCGGAAACGGAGGCCCCGCCGGAGGACACCCCCGCCCCGGTTACGGAGCCGCCCGCCACAGAGGCTCCGGCGCTGGACGAGGACGGCTTCTACCACACCAAGGACGAGGTGGCCCTTTACCTCCACCTGTACGGCCGTCTGCCGGATAACTACGTCACCAAGCGGGAGGCCCAGGACCTGGGCTGGACGGGCGGCAGCGTGGAGCGGTACGCCGGGGAGGGAACCGCCATCGGCGGCAGCCGTTTTGGGAACTACGAGGGGCTTCTGCCGGAGAAGGAGGGCCGCACCTACCAGGAGTGCGACATCGACACCGTGGGGAAGTCCTCCCGGGGGCCGAAACGGATCGTGTTCTCCAACGACGGGCTGATCTACTACACCGGGGATCATTATGAGAGCTTTGAACTGCTCTATGGGGAGCCTTGATATGAGAAGAATCGAGCTGGACGGGGCCCGCCTGACCCAGCGGGGACAGGCCATGGCCTATCTGAACGAGAAGCTGGAACTGCCCGAGTGGTGGGGGCGGAACCTGGACGCCCTCCACGACTGCCTGACGGAGTTGGGGGAGCCCACGGCGCTGGCGCTGTCCCACCGGGCGGAGCTGGAGGGGGCCATCTTCGGGCGCAGGCTGCTGCGGGTGCTGGAGGACGCGGCGGAGGACAACCGCTTCCTCTGGATCGAGGAGGCCATCGTCGAGGACGGCGGGGACGGGACGGATAGCGGTTGACAAGCGGGGCAAAATTTTATATGATAACCCCTGAACCAATTTCTACCGCACCAAGGAGAGAACTCAGATGAAACAGCCCTTCCTCACCCTGGCCCAGGCCCAGGAGATCACCATGACTTATCCCACCCCCTTCCACATCTACGACGAGCGGGGCATCCGGGAAAACGCCCGGGCGCTGAAGTCCGCCTTCGCCTGGAACCCGGGGTTTAAGGAATATTTCGCCGTGAAGGCCACCCCCACCCCCGGCATCCTGAAAATCCTCCGGGAAGAAGGCTGCGGCGTGGACTGCTCCTCCCTCACCGAGCTGATGATGGCGGAGAAGTGCGGCTTTGACCGCAGCGAGATCATGTTTTCCTCCAACGAGACCCCGGCGGAGGAGTTTGAGCTGGCGGACAGGCTGGGGGCCTATATCAACTTGGACGACCTGACCCACGTGGAGTTCCTGCGGGAGACGCTTGGCAAGGTGCCGGAGACGGTTTGCTGCCGCTTCAACCCCGGCGGGGTGTTCACCCTGGGGGAGAGCGAGGAGGGCTTCCAGGTGATGGACAGGCCGGGGGAGGCCAAATACGGCATGACCCGGCCCCAGCTGGCCCAGGCGTTTGCCCGGCTGAAGGGGCTGGGGGCCAAGCGGTTTGGCATTCACGCCTTCCTGGCCTCCAATACCATCTCCAACGAGTACTACCCGGCCCTGGCCCGGCTGCTGTTCCAGACGGCGGCGGACGTGGCGAAGGAGACGGGGTGCCACGTGGCGTTTATCAATCTGTCCGGCGGCGTGGGGGTGCCCTACCGCCCGGATCAGCCCGCCAACGACATCGCGGTGATTGGGGAGGGCGTGCGCCGCGCCTATGAGGAGATCCTTGTCCCGGCGGGGATGGGGGACGTGGCCATCTTCACCGAGCTGGGGCGGTTCATGCTGGCCCCCTTCGGACACCTGGTGACCACCGCCGTCCACGAGAAGCACATTTATAAGGAGTATATCGGGGTGGACGCCTGCGCCGCCAACCTGATGCGGCCCGCCATCTACGGGGCGTACCACCACATCACGGTGCTGGGCAAGGAGGGGGCACCCTGTGACCATGTGTACGACGTGGTGGGCTCCCTGTGCGAGAACAGCGACAAGTTTGCCATTGACCGGGCGCTGCCGGAGATCGCGGTGGGCGACGTACTGGTGATCCACGATACCGGGGCCCACGGGTTTTCCATGGGGTACAATTACAATGGCAAGCTGCGCTCGGCGGAGCTGCTGCTCCGGGAGGACAGCTCGGTGGAGCTGATGCGGCGGGCCGAGACGCCGGAGGATTATTTTGCGACCTTGGTTTGGTAAGTAAGGCACGGCGGCGGGGTTTGTCCGCCGCCTGACAGGCGGGTATGGCGGAATTGGCAGACGCGCAGGATTTAGGTTCCTGTGGAGCGATCCGTGTGGGTTCGACCCCCACTACCCGTACCAA
>CASTQR010000042.1 GCA_949451265.1 uncultured Eubacteriales bacterium
CCCCTGAAGGACACCCTGGAGAGCTTCGCCGCCATCGTGGACGGCGAGCTGGACCAGTACCCCGAGGCGGCGTTCTACAACGTGGGCGCCTGGCGCGACGTGGTGGAAAAGGCCAGAAAGCTGGAGGGCGGCGCGTGATGGATACCTTTCAGGTTCACATTCTGGCCGCCGACAAGACGCTGTATGAGGGACCATGTATTAGCCTCACCATCCCTGCCAGCGACGGGGAGCGGGGCATTCTGGCCCACCACAGCAGCATTATGGCCGCCGTGGTGCCGGGAACGCTGCGTTACCAGCCCCCCGGACAGCCGGTGCAGCTTTTGGCGGTGTCCCCCGGTATGGTGAAAGTGGAGGCCAATGAGGCGCTGGTGCTGGTGGATGCCGCCGAGCGCCCCGAGGAGATCGACGAAGCCCGGGCCCGCTGGGAGGCCGATCAGGCCCGGGAGGCCATTTTGCAGAAAAAGAGCCGGCAGGAGTATCAGCTCGCCCAGGCGTCCCTGGCCCGGGCGCTGAACCGCCTGCGGGTAAAAGGCCGGGAGCTGTAACCCCGGCAAGGTCAGGCAAAACAGCGGCCCCGTTTGGAAAACGGGGCCGCTGTTGATTTCCTTTATTTGAGGGGCAGTTCGAAGATCACGGGCGCGCCCCCGCAGCTCAACGAGCCTTCATAGACCTCCACCTTGCCCTGGTCCACCAGGTTGGTATACCACCCGTCCGGCGCGTCCACCCGCACCAGGGAGCTCTTCCCCCGGAGGCTGAAAACCCCTGCCAGCCGGCGGCCGCCCGCCCGGTGTTCCGCGTATAAAATGTCATGAGGCAGGGCCTTCACCTCGTACCGGCTGTCGGTGAGGATGGGGTTCCTTTTCAGCGCGGCAAGCCCTTGCAGCAGCCCGGTGATATCCCCCTTGCCGGACCAGTCCACATCGTCCTTGTCGAACAGGCCGGGACGGTGGACGCACTCAGCCTCCTGCCCGCCATACAGCAGGGTCATGCCCTTCTGGAAGTAGAGCAGCGCCGTCCAGTTGAGCCGCGCAATCCCGTCCGGAATGACGAACGCCGCCCTGGCCCGGTCGTGATTTTCCAGAAAGCGCAGCTTTACGAAGTTGTCCGGGTAGATGACCTCCTGCCGGTTGATCGCTTCGGCGTACCGCGCCAGGGGGACCTCGCCCTGTAAGTACGCCTGGAACACGGGGAAAATATCGTAGTCATAGCTGGCGTCAAAGGCCTGGAAAATCTCGGCGTCGGACAGCACGCCCAGGCCCTCCGCCCGGCCGTTTTGGACAAAGGAGGGCTCCACCGACTCGGCCAGCCAGAAGCAGCCGGGCCGCACCCGCTCCACCTCTTCCCTGGCCCGCAACCAGAACTCCAGAGGCACCAGCGGGGCCACGTCGCACCGGAAACCGTCCACCATGGACGCCCAGTATTTCAACGTCTCAATCTGGTACTCCCACAGCCCGGGCTGGCCGTAGTCCAGGTCGATCACATCCCACCAGTCGCCTATCCGGTTGCCGAAGCTGCCGTCCGGCTTATGAAAGAACCACTCCGGGTGGTTCCGGGCCAGCCAGGAGTCGGGCGAGGTATGGTTATACACCACGTCGATGATACACTTCATTCCCAGCGCGTGGATGTCGTCCACCAGCCGTTTGAAATCCTCCAGCGTGCCAAACTCCGGGTTCACCGCCCGGTAGTCCCGGATGGCGTAGGGGCTGCCCAGCGTCCCCTTCCGGCACTTCTCCCCCACTGGGTGGATGGGCATCAGCCAGACGATGTCCGTGCCCAAGTCCCTGATGCGCTTCAGGTCCCGGCGGACCCCCTCAAAGGTCCCCTCTTGGCTGTGATTGCGGACAAATACGGAATACATCACCTGATTACGGTAAGCTTTGCCGGTGCTTTTTGCCATATCAATGACCCCTTTCACATGGTAAGCCGTCCGCGCCGCGCCCACGCGGGCGGGACCGCCGCTCACATGATACCATCAAACGGCGGGGCACGCAAGCGGACTTTTTGATCCCCCCATTCTCCGATGATTGGATATGGATTTTTTCACACCGGTGTGGTACAATACCAGCAACCCCCGCACAATGAGCAGGGGAAGGAGCGGATTACATATGGCAGACAAAATGGATGACAACCTGCTGCCCCAGGGGCAGGACGGCTTTGTGGTATATATTGACCCCGCTCTGATCCAGAGCATGGCGGACGTGTCCGCAAAAAAAGAGCAGGGCTTCCGGGAACTGCTGGAGCGGGCCGAAGAGGGCGACGTGGACGCCCAATACCGGGTGGCCATGAGCTATTGCAACGGCACCAACGGCGCCCAGCGGGACGAAGACCTGGCCTTCCAGTGGTTCACCAGGTCCGCAGAGGGAGACTATGTCGCCGCCCAGTACGGCCTCGGCCTGTGCTGGCTGCGGGGAATCGGTACGGAAAAAGACCCGGAGAAGGGTGCGCAGCTCCTGACCCAGGCGGCGGACCAGGGCTATCCCCCCGCCCAGTGTGAGCTGGGACTTTGCTATGAGCTGGGCACCGGGGTGGAGATGGACAAGGAGCGGGCCGCAGAGCTCTACCGGGAGGCCGGGGAGCAGGAGCACGCCCCCGCCCAGTGCAACCTGGGCTTCTTCTACTACCGGGGCATCGGCATGGAACAGGACTACCAGGAGGCGGTGAGCTGGTTCGCCAAAGCGGCGCGGCAGGAGTACCCCAGGGCCCAGGTGCTGCTGGGCGAGTGCTATGAGGCGGGGCTGGGCGTGGACCAGGACGTGGACCGGGCGGTGGAGCTCTACCGCGCCGCCCATCAGCAGGACTACGACGCGGGCACCTGCGCCCTGGGGGTATGCTACAGCCAGGGGACCGGCGTGGAAAAAGACCACCGGCGGGCTGCGGATCTATACCGCCGGTGCGCGGAGCAGGGCTACGTCAAGGGCCAGTTCCTGCTGGCCCAGTGCTATGAGCTGGGCCAGGGGGTGGAGCTGGACCTGCCCCAGGCGGCGGAGCTCTACCGTCGGGCCCACGAGGACGGGTATCCCCCCGCCACCTGCGCCTATGGCCTGTGTTTCGAGCTGGGCCAGGGAGTGGAGCAGGACCTTCCCCAGGCGGCGGAGCTCTACCGGCAGGCCGCCGAGCAGGGCTATGTCCCGGCCCAGTGCAACCTGGGTTTCTGCTATTACCGGGGCATCGGCGTGGAGATGGACGACAAGCGGGCCGTCCACTGGTTCGAGCTGGCGGCGGAGGCGGGCTATCCCCGGGCCCTGGGGCTGCTGGGGGACTGCTACGACTTCGGTTACGGCGTGGAGCAGGACCCGGAGAAAGCGGCCAAGCTGTACCAGGCCGCCAGCGACGGAGGCTATCCCCCGGGCGCCTGCTCTCTGGGGTTGTGCTATGAGCTGGGCCGGGGCGTGGAGATGGACAAGGCCAAAGCCATGGAGCTCTACCGCAAGGCCGCCGATGCCGGGGACGCACGGGCCCAGTGCAACCTGGGCTACTTCTATTACCAGGGCATCCAAGTGGAGGAGGACAACCAACAGGCCGTCCACTGGTTTGACCTTGCCGCCCAGCAGGGCCACGGCCGGGCGCTGTTCCTGTTGGGCCAGTGCTACGAAGGCGGCTATGGCGTGGAGCAGGACTTCACCCGGGCGGCCAAGCTGTACGCCGACGCCGACAGCAAGGGCCACCCCGCCGGCGCCTGTGCCCTGGGACTGTGCTATGAGCTGGGCCGGGGGGTGGAGGCGGACAAGGCCAAAGCCATGGAGCTCTACCGCAAGGCGGCCCAGGCGGGCGAACCCCGGGCCATGTGCAACCTGGGTTTCTTCTACTATCAGGGCGTCGGCGTGAAGCGGGATAGCAAGCAGGCCGTCCACTGGTTTGAGCTGGCTGCGGAGCAGGATTACCCCCGGGCCTTCCAACTTCTGGGCGAGTGCTACGACAGCGGCTACGGCGTGGAACAGGACGAGGCCAAGGCGGCGGAGCTCTACCGCAAGGCCCACGAGGCAGGCTACCCCGCCGGCACCTGCTCTCTGGGGCTGTGCTACGAGCTGGGCACCGGGGTGGAAAAGGACCCGGCCCACGCCGTGGAGCTGTACCGCCAGGCGGCGGAGGCGGGCTATGTTCAGGCCCAGTGCAATCTGGGTTTCTGCTATTACCGGGGCATCGGCGTCGCGGAGGACGATGGCGAGGCGGCCAAATGGTTTGCCACGGCCGCCCAGGCGGGCCAGGCCCGTGCCCAGCAACTTCTGGGCGAGTGCTATGAAAACGGCTGCGGCGTGGAAAAGGATATCGGCAAGGCGGTGGAGCTGTATGCCAAGGCCCACGAGCAACACTACCCCACCGCCACCTGCGCCTTGGGCACCTGCTATGAGTTCGGCAAGGGCGTGGCGGAGGACAAGGCCCGGGCCGCCCGGCTCTACCTGGAGGCCGCCCAGCGGGGCAGCGCCTGGGCCCAGTGCAATTACGGTTACTGCCGCTACCAGGGCATCGGCGTGGAGCAGGACTACCGGGAGGCGGTGAAGTGGTTCCGCAAGGCGGCGGATCAGGGCAGTACCCGTGGGATGTACCTGCTGGGCCGGTGCTATGAGCGGGGCGACGGCGTAGAACGGGACGTGCCCAAGGCCCGGGAGCTCTACCGAAAGGCGGCGGACGAGGGGTTTCAACCCGCTCAGGAAGCTCTGGACAGGCTGTCCGCCACGGCGGCTCCCACCCCGCCCGGATCAAAAAAATCCCCCGCGCCGGGCAAAAAAAAGCCGGGAGCACCCAAGAAACGCTCCTGGTGGCCCTTCGGCAAAAAGTGAGCGGTTTTTCCAACCCAAATACATAGAGACACAACAAGGGCGGGCCTGGCGGCCCGCCCTTGTTTCATTGCGCGGTGGGATTGACCGCCGGGGGCGCGCCCTCCGGGCCACCCCTCCCCCGCCACACCGGCAGCAGGCCCGCCGCCAACAGGAAGGGGATGGCGTAGGCCATGGGCATGGCGTACCGGTAGCTACCGCTCACCGGGGACAACAGCAACACCGCCACCGTCAGGATGGAGGGAAGCTGGGGCAGGATCAGAGCGTACCGCTTTCGCCGCAGGGCGTCCAGAAACGTGAACAGGATAACCCAGGGATAGCCGCCGATGCTGAACAGCAGCCCTGCCACCGGCAGGTGCTGGATGGCCCGCAGGCCCATTTGGATGGTGGGCTCCAGCCTGGCCAGCAAGGGCGGCGTGGGAATGCACAGCTCCGGATAGGAGGCCACCTCCCGGTTGTCGTAGTGGGTGTAGGACAGGGGCGTCTCATGCTGGAGGTAGAAGCCCGCGTACACGTTGCTGATGAGGGCCTGGACGTAGGCGTCCGGGTGGCGGCGGAGCATTTGCAGCCAGGCCCGGTAGTAGTCGGACATCTGCTCGTCGGTGGCGTCCTGGTTGAAGGTGAACTTCACCCCGTCGGACTGCATGGGGTCGTACAGCACATCGAAGCGGTCGTAGTCCAGGATGGCGCGGATAGCGCTCTCCTCCTCTTCCGTCACGTCCTCCGGGTAGGTGAGCACACACCGGGCGGTCTGCTGGAACAGCAGACCCAGAGTCTCCTGCTTGCCGCCGGGAGCCACGTTCCACATGGGCAGCAGAATCCCCATCCACACCACCTGGAACAGCGCCGCCGGAAGCAGCAGGGACGCCGCCACCCTGGAGCGCACGCCCCTGCACGCCAGACAGGCCAGTCCCGCGGCGAGGATGAAGAAAATCCCCTGGTTCTTGCTGAACATCACCATCCAAGCGTTGAAAAACAGCAGGGCGCAGAACCAGTTTCGCCTCAGGCAATCCCCCTTTGTCCGGGCAATCTCAAACAGCAGCACCGACAGCGTCAGGCAGAACAGGGAGAACAGCGAGTCCTTCAGCATGGTGATGGCGTACAGCGGGTAAAGGGGAAACAGGGCGGTAAAGATCAGCCCGCCCCGGAATATTTTGTGGGACAGGCCGAGCTGCCGCAGATAGAACCAGACGCCCGTCATCACCCCCGCCGTCAGCAGCAGTTGGAGCAGGTTATACAGCGCCACGCCCCAGCGGATGTTCCCCAGGGCCAGGCCGATGCGGGCGAAGAAGCCGAATAGCAGGGTGGTGAAATAGGGGTGGTGGTTGGTGGCGTACACCCCCTCCCCCCGGACGGGGGAATATTTCAGCCAATCCGTGGGGTAGTGCAGCGCCCAGGCGATCTGCATACTGGTGTCCGGGTTGTTCAGGCCGGGGAAAAACAGCGCGTAGTAGGGCAGCCAGCACAGGGCTGTCAGCCCCGCAGCCAGCAGGAAACGCCTCCGGTCAAAAACGGGCCGGTCCAGCTCCTTCCCCGCCGCCCGGTCCACCAGACGGAAGGCGTACAGCGCCAGGCACGCAGCCAGCAGGGTCTGGCCCGCGAAGGCCACCCCCGCCCGGAACAGGGTAAACCGGGTGCCGAATACGGCGTTCCAGTTCTGGTTGTCGGCGTAGGAGCGGCCCAGCACCTGCATGAAAGCGAACAGCCCGCCGAACACGGCGGCAAGGGCACGCTCCCTGCCAGAAGCCTTCAACCGGAACGCGCCGTACAACAGCGCCCCCGCCCCCGCCGCCAGACAGGACGACACGCCCAGCTCCACGGAGAAGGACCGGACACAGTAGATCAAAAAACGGTGCAGGCCGCTGTACCCGGCCAGGGCCTCGTCCCCGGCGTAGTAGGGCTCGATGCTCATGGAGCAGGTCAGGCTCACGGCGATGAGCATGGAGAGCAGGATCAAAACCACCGCCCGCCAGACGGGGCGGCGCTCCTCTTGTCGGTTCATAGGCCCTTTGTCCACCTCACATATTGGTCGTGGACCTGCTGGAGCTTGAACTCAAAGTCCCGCAAGTCCTTTTGGCGCACGTTGTCCAGCAGCAGCCCGCAGAACAGCGACATCACCGCCGCCAGCATGGCAAAGCCGCTGACGATCAGCGTGGGGAACCGGGGCACCAGCCCCGTGCGCACGTAGGTGACCAGAATGGGGGCGAACAGCACCGCGCTGACGGCGGCCAGGGCCAGCGCCAGGGCCCCGAAAAAGCCCAGGGGGCGGTAGCCGCGAAACAGCCGCGCGATGGTGAGCAGCACCTTGGCCCCGTCTGAATAGGTATTCAGCTTGGACTGGCTGCCCTCGGCGCGGTCCCGGTAGTCCACCACCACGTTCTCCACCTGCATCTTTTTGTCCACGGCGTGTATGGTCATCTCGGTCTCGATCTCAAATCCGGCGGACAGCACCGGGAAGGTCTTGACAAACTGGTAGCTGAACGCCCGGTAGCCCGTCATGATATCCTGGATATTGCTGCCGAACAGGCGGTTGATGGACGTGCGCACCAGGGAGTTACCGAAGTTGTGGAAGGGGCGCTTGTTCTCTTGGAAGTAAGTGGAGGACAGCCGGTCCCCCACCACCATGTCCGCCCCCCGCTCCAGCACCAGGCGCACCATCTCCGGGGCGGATTGGGCGGGATAGGTGTCGTCGCCGTCCAGCATGAGGTAGCACTTCGCGTCGATCTCCCGGAACATCCGGCGGATGACGTTCCCCTTCCCCTGGCGGTATTCCCGGCGCACTACCGCCCCGGCGGCCCGGGCCAGCTCCCCCGTGCCGTCGGTGGAGTTGTTGTCGTAGACGTACACCACCGCCCCAGGCAGGGCGGCGGCGATATCCTCCACCACCTTCCGGATGGATTGGCTCTCGTTATAGCAGGGGATCAGAACGGCGACTTGATCCATGGGCAGCCCCTTCTTCCAAATCAAAACCTGATATTCTCGACCGGGCTTGCCGGAGTCATCAGGTTTTTTTCTTTTTTATCTTTGCGCTATACAGAGTCAGGCTGAGGGCAATGATTCCCGCTGTCAGCCCGGACCATACCAAGCTTCCGATATCGCGCGCCAACCAGAGATAGAGGATGGAGAACGGCGGAATGCCGCTCAGGAGCGTCATCAACGCCGCAATTGATATGGCGATGACAAGCATGGTGAAAAGCTGTCTAACTGAAAACATCCCAATTCACCCCATATCCCTTTTTTTAAATATTTTATCATAATAATATGTCGATGTAAAGGATCGCCGGCGAAATCACCGGAGTTTTTCCAGCCTTCTTCTTCTTTCACAGGGGACAATCTCGGAAACCTCTTGCAATCCTTCGACATATGCGGTATAATATAGCGATTTGATTTTCAACGTTTTTTAAATTTTCGATATTGGAGGACGATACCAATGGCAATGATTACAGCAGGCGATTTCCGCAACGGCGTGACCTTCGAGATGGAAGGCAAAGTGATGCAGGTCGTGGAGTTCCAGCACGTCAAGCCCGGCAAGGGCGCCGCTTTCGTGCGCACCAAGATGAAGAACGTCATTACCGGCGCCGTCACCGAAACCTCTTTCAACCCCACCGCCAAATTCGAGCAGGCCTTCGTGGACCGCAAGGACATGGTGTACAGCTACAACGACGGCGACCTGTACTACTTCATGGACAATGAAACCTTCGACATGCTGCCCGTGAACAAGGACGTGCTGGGCGACAATTTCAAGTTTGTCATGGAGAATATGACCTGCAAGATCATGTCCTACAAGGGCAGCGTGTTCGGCGTGGAGCCCCCCAACTTCGTGGAGCTTGAGGTCACCGAATCCGACCCCGGCGTCAAGGGCGACACCGCCACCAACGTCACCAAGCCCGCCATCCTGGAGACCGGCGCGGAGATCAAGGTGCCCCTGTTCATCAACCCCGGCGACAAAATCCGCATCGACACCCGCACCGGCGAGTACCTGGAGCGCTGCAAGGGCTGACGGGAAGCGCTGAGCCGCCGTGAGCAGCACGGATGGACCGAAGCGAGGGCGAGCGCAGGGCCGCGCAGCGGCCCGGAGGCCAGCCCGAGTCGGAGGGCGCTGTGTGCCGGTGGCACACGCCCAGCGCCGACCGAGCTGAAAGCGAGACAGCCGTGCGTTGCAAACCGGCGAAGCGTGACAACGATAAGGAGCGTATTTATGACGATTTCCGAGAAAGTGGCCTATATTCAGGGCCTGTTTGACGGTTTGAAGCTGGACACCGAGAAGTCCGGCGAGGCTCGCATCCTCTCCGAGGTACTGGACGTGCTGAAGGAGGTGGGCCAGCAGTTGGACGGCATGGACGCCGCCATGGACCAGTTCGACGAGGAGCTGGATGCTTTGGAGGACGCCGTGTCCGACCTGGAGGAAGCCGTCTTTGACGACGAGGACGAGCAGGATGAGGACCTGGGCGATTTCGATGATGAGGACGAGGATTTCTTCGAGATTCCCTGCCCCACCTGCGGCGAGGACCTGGTGGTGGACGACGAAGCCCTGGCCGCAGGCGTGGTGGACTGCCCCGTGTGCGGCGGCAAGTTTGCCCTGTCCTTCGAGGACGAGGAGGACGGCTCTGACGACGAGGACTGACCTTTCACGACGCAACAGCATAAACCCCTGGCGCTGGAAAAATCCAGCGCCAGGGGTTTTCTACTTTTCACGGACGGCGTCCGGGTCAAGAACCAATCTGCCCTCTCCCTTTCACCATCAGCTTGGAGCCGTATTCGTCTACTCCATCGTCAGCAAAGCCGTTGGACAGCCAAAATCTGTGGGAATCCTCTTTGGAGTAGTTCAGCACATAATACACCGCGCCATCGGCCTTTGTATAGGCCGTCAGCGCCTCAAAGCAGGCATGGCCCGTTCCGCCCCGGTATTCCGGGAATACCCAAAAATCCGAAATCAGGCATTTCCCGTCCTCGCTCTGATAGGTGCAGTACATAGACGCCCCGATTCTGACGCCGTCCCGGACAAAATAGACCATGTGCAGCTTATCCGGATCCCGCAGCATCAGCCTCTCCACATGCCCGCGATATTCGCCGCCGGAGAAATATGCCCGTTCTTCCTCCGTTTCCAGCATCCCGTCGTCCACCAGATACTGAAATTGGATGGTCCAGAATTCGCTCGCCCGCTCTGCCGGGATTTCCTCAATCGTTATCATAATTACGCCTCCCCAAATTTTTAACGCCTTACGCCCCCAACACCTTGGCCGCGTTCTCCTCCGCGAACTGCTTGCTGTACAGGTCGTGGTAATAGCCCCGCTTTTTCAGCAGGGACAGGTGGGTGCCCTGCTCCACAACCTTGCCGTCCCGGACCACCAGGATCAGGTCCGCCTTGCGGATGGTGGACAGGCGGTGGGCGATGAGGAAGGACGTGCGGTCCCGCAGCAGGTGGTCGATGGCGTTCTGGATATACTGCTCGGTCTGGGTGTCGATGGAGGAGGTGGCCTCGTCCAGCACAA
>CASTQR010000043.1 GCA_949451265.1 uncultured Eubacteriales bacterium
GGAGTACGACGCGGTCGTCCTGTGCTGTGGGGCGAAAAACCCCCGCCCCCTGCCTGCGGCGGACGGGGTAAAGGGCGCGTATTTCGCCGTGGACTTCCTGTCCTCCACCACCCGCGCCCTGCTGGGGGGCGGGCTGGATCAGGGCGGGTACATCGGCGCGGCGGGGAAGGACGTGGTGATCGTGGGCGGCGGCGACACGGGGAACGACTGCGTGGGCACCGCCATCCGTCACGGGTGCCGCTCGGTCGTCCAGCTGGAGATGATGCCCAAGGCCCCGGACTGCCGGGGGGACGGCAACCCCTGGCCCCAGTGGCCCCGGATCTGCAAGACGGACTACGGGCAGGAGGAGGCCGTCGCGGTCTTTGGGGCCGATCCCCGGCGCTACCAGACCACGGTAAAGGAGTGCCGGACAGATGAGAGCGGGGCGCTGTCCTCCGTTGTCACTGTCCGCCTGGAGCCAAAGGAGGCGGACGGGCGGCGCTTCATGGCCCAGGTCCCCGGCTCGGAGGAGGAGCTGCCCTGCGGGCTTCTGCTGGTGGCGGCGGGCTTCCTGGGGCCGGAGGACGAGGTACCCAACGCCTTCGGCCTGGACCGGGACGGGCGCTCCAACGTGCCTACCGCGCCGGGAAGCTATGCCACGGGGGTGGAGAAGGTGTTCGCCGCCGGGGATATGCGCCGGGGCCAGTCCCTGGTGGTGTGGGCCATCGCGGAGGGGCGGGCCGCCGCCCGTGAGGTGGACGAGGCCCTCATGGGGTACAGCAATCTGGAATGAGATCCCGGCCCGCGGCCGGCCCCTGGCCGGGATGGTTTTGTCATTGGAATTGGACGATCACCTGATAGCGGCGGTCAACGGCCCTGACAACAGGCTCATAGACCTCCTTCACCATTTTGAGGGCGAGCTCGTCCGCGGCCTGCCCGTTTGCCGCGGTGTCGAATTTCTCCTCCAGCCGGGCCCGCAGCTCCCGCTCGATGGCGGTGTAGTCCGCCACGGTCAGCTCGATATCCCCCCGGGCCAGCAGGCTCTCCTTCACCTCGTCAATGATGATGTGGCTGGGGTCGATCTCGATGGCCTGCAAATAGGCGTGGCCGATCTGGATGGTTACCGTCCTACCGGAGCGGTCCGTGATAATATTGCCGGCGGTGAGCTTGTCCAGATCCACCACAAAGTAGCCTGTCCCGGTGTAGGACACCTCCTGGGTTTTCGTCAGGAAATCGAAGTCCAGCTGCTTGATGAGGCGGTCAGTGAGCTTGGTGGTGACCGTGCCGCTCTGGGTACTGACAATCAGCTTCCGGGTTTCGTTCTGCCCGGACAGGATGACGTCGGAGAAATTCACCTCCACGCCGCTGGACGGGAGGTAGATGGTGTCCGGATCGATCCGCTCAATGCCGTCCGAAACCTCCATGCGCAGGGGATCGGCGCCGTTGACGCGGCCCCAGACGATGACCAGGAGGATCAGCGCCGCCAGGACGCCAACGGCGATATTCCAAAGAAGCTGTCTGTTTTTCATGGCCGTTTCTCCCCCGCGGAAACCAGCTCCCGTGCAGCCCTTGGCGCGGCCTCCGGGTCGACGCCGCGCCGCCTCCGGATGGGCGGCAGGGGGATGGCAATCTGGAACAGCTCTCCCAGGATCCATCGGAGGATAAAGAAGGTGAACAGCGGCATGAGGCAGTTGGTCAGAATCAGGATGGCGATGGAGTTCATGCACCGGCGGATGGTGTTCTGAAGGTGGAGCATGAGCTCGGAGATCCCGTGGATGGCGGTCTGGAACAGGTCAGACAGGGTTTCAAAGATGGTCTTGTCCGCCGCGCCGCCCTCCATGGCCTCGTTGAGCTTGCCGGAGCTGCCCTGGGTGTCGTCAATGGTTTCGTTGACGTAGGCGGTGAGGTCGGAGGCGACAACCTTGGTGATATGGGTGCTGCACGGGACGACGAAGGCCGCCGCCAGCCCAAGCACGCACAGCCGGATGGCCAGGGCCTTCAGGATGTCCCGCTTTGTCACGAGGAACAGGGCCCCCACGGCGCAGGCCGCCGGGATGAGGAGGGCGAAGGCCGCCTTTATCCCGTACCGGATCAGGAGCTTTTCCAGGAACAGGACCACCAGGATAGCCACAAAGTAGACGTTCATATCCGTCAGGCTGTCCGCCAGGGGGGTGGCGAAATCGTCCGGCAGGGCGGAGATGGCCAGGGAGGCGGAGAGGGTGGCGGCGGAAAACCGCATCACCGTATCGCTGCTCTCCTCCACGCTCTCCAGGGAGTCCCGCACAAACCCTGACTCCGGGATCTTGGTGGCAAGGACGAAAAAGGAAAATACGGCCGCCAGAAGCAGGGACAGGAGCTTCACAAACAGGGCGGCTTGCTTTTCGGACAGCATCATACTGGTTCCCCTCCTCGTTGACAGTGTGTGTTGCCGGCGCGGCAGGGCTTTGCTCCCGCCCGTGGAAAGCGGCCGCGGGAGCCGGCCCTCCAGTGCAGTATAGCACAGGCCGGCCCGCCGTTCAAGACGGATCGCCGGGACTTCGCGGCCCTGGCGGGGCGGGCCATGCCCGCCGGGGCGGCGGTACAGTACGCTATCCAGACCAACGGCCTTCTGCTGGACGAGGCGTGGTGCCGCTTCCTCAAGGGGCACCGCTTCCTGGCGGGCCTGTCCCTGAACGGGAACCGGGCCTGTCACGACCGCTTCCGCCGGGACGGTGCGGGCAGGGGTACCTACGATAGGGTTCTCAAGGCCGCCCGCCTGCTGGAGCGGGAGGGGGTGGAATTCAACATTCTCACCGTGGTGACGGGCTATCTGGCCCGCCGTGTCCGAAGCGTGTTCGCCGCCCTGTGCGGGCCGGGCGCGGGCCCTGCTGACGAAACGCTGAGCCAGCCCCCACAACAGGAAAACCGCCGCCCGGTTTCGCGCCGGGCGGCGGTTGTTTGATGGAGCGGGACGCCGCCCTCACAGCGGCAGCATCACCTGGGTGTGGAACACGTCCCCCTGCCGGGAACAGCGCAGCGCCCCGCCGTGGCGATCCAGGGTGCGCCGCGCGCTTCTCAGCCCCTGCCCCCCGGCGGGCTTGGCGGTGACGGGCAGGCCGTCCTCGAACCGGCTGTCCCCGGACACGGCGTTTGTCACCTCCGCCAGCAGGAAGCCCCCCTTCACCTGGGCGGACACGGACAGCCGGGGGGCGTCCGCCTTCCCGGCGGCCTCCCAGGCGTTTTCCAGCACATTGCCCAGCACCGCCGCCAGCTCCGGCCCCGTGAGGGGCAGCTCCTCCGGGATAGCGGCCCGGATCTCGCAGGGGATGCCCCCCTCCCGGCACCGCCGGGCGGTGAGCCGCAGCAGGGCGTTTGCCACCGTGTTCTCACAGTAGCGCTCCAGGGCGGCGGCGTCCAGCTGGGCCTGCCACTGGGAGAGGTATTCCCTGGCCCCGTCCGTGTCCCCCCGTTCCAGGTAGTCCTGGATCAGGGCGGTGTGGTGGCGCATATCGTGGCGGTGGGCCTTGGCCTGGGCCACAAATTCCCGCTCCGCGGCCAGCTGGCGCTCCATCAGCTTCCGCTGGGCCTCCGCCTCCCGGGCGGCCTGCTCCCGGCCCATCAGCAGGATCATATGGCCCGCCACCGCGTAGGCGGAGGTGATCAGGGCGGCGAGAACCCCGGTGATGACGAAACGGATGCCCGGGTCCACCTGGAGGATGGGGAAGATCAGGGCGGCGGCGTACACCGTCAGGCAGGAGGAGCAGGAGAACACGGCGGGGCTGCGCCAGCCCACACTGAGCTCGGAGGTGGCCCGGAGGGCCCGGGGCAGAGAGCTGAAGCGCAGCACCAGGCCGTAGAGGGCCATGAACAGGGTGCGGATGCCGGCGGTGGCGTAGTGGCTCCCGGAGAAGAATACTTGGGAGAGACAGCTGGCGAAGGCCAGCAGGAACATGAAATAGGTGCCGTACACGGTGAACATGAACAGGCTGCGCACCCGGCTGCCCGTTGAGAGGAACACGTAGGCCCCGGAGTACAGCGCCAGGGTAAAGGTGGCCTCCAGCACGAACAGCACCCTCACATTGTCCACCAGCAGGATCAGGGGCGTTGCCAGCAGGGAGCCCAGGACAAACATCCCCAGCCACGCCCAGCGGCAGACCCGCCGCCCGAAGCGGCAGGGGGTGATCAGGGGGAGGAGCAGGGCATGGCACAGCAGGCCGAAGGAGAACCGGAAAAACAGGGCGATAAAGCTGTCCATTTCCGTTTCCTCCCTTCGTGAGTTCCGGCGTTTTCCGCTATCATACCACACTTCCCGCCCTAACTCAAGAGAGGAATCTCACCCACCGCTCCACCGCCGCCCCCAGGCGGTGGCCCAGCCCTCGCAGTACAGGGCGTCGTAGGGGACGCGCCGCCGGGCCCGGTAACCGGCGAAGCCATAGCACCAGATCACACTGGGCAGGGCCACCACCAGCCAGTACAGCGGCCCCCGTAATGCCAGCAAAAGAAACAGGGCCGGGACGATGAGATTTTGTGGCCTGTGCCCTTGACTTGTCCCCCCGGCGGGGCGTAAAATAAACCGTTAAATGGAAATCGGGCAGGCCGGGCAAGGGCGTCCGGGGCAAGGGGGCCGTCCCTGCCCCAAGGGAGGAATTGATATGGCAGCGGGAACGAAATTCATCTTTGTCACCGGCGGCGTGGTGTCCGGCCTGGGCAAGGGGATCACGGCGGCGTCTTTAGGCCGGCTGCTGAAGCAGCGGGGGCTGTCCGTCCGGGTGCAGAAGCTGGATCCCTACCTCAATGTGGATCCGGGCACCATGTCCCCCTACCAGCACGGGGAGGTGTTCGTCACCGACGACGGGGCGGAGACCGATCTGGATCTGGGCCACTACGAGCGGTTCATTGACGAGAACCTGACCTTCAACTCGTCGGTGTCCTCCGGCAAGGTCTACTGGAACGTGCTGAACCGGGAGCGGGCGGGGGACTACCTGGGGGGAACGGTGCAGATCATCCCCCATATCACCGACGAGATCAAGCGGCACATCTACTCCTTAGAGGGCCCCGGCGTGGACGCGGCCATCGTGGAGATCGGCGGCACCGTGGGCGACATCGAGAGCCAGCCCTTCCTGGAGGCCATCCGGCAGGTTGCCGCCGAGCGGGGGCGGCAGAACGTGATGTTCCTCCACGTCTCCCTCATCGTGTCCATCCCCGGCTCCGGGGAGCTGAAATCCAAGCCCACCCAGCACTCCGCCAAGGAGCTGTTATCCCTTGGGATTCAGCCGGACGTGATCATGTGCCGCAGCGACTCCCCCATCTCCCAGGAGATTCTGGACAAGATCTCCCTGTTCTGCAATATCCCCAAGGATCACGCCATCCCCAACCTGACGGCGGAGCTGCTGTACGAGGTGCCCCTCATGTTGGAGCGGGAGGGGCTGGCGGACGTGGTGGTGCGGCGCTTGGGGCTCATCTGCCACGCCCCCGACCTCACCGAGTGGGCCACCATGGTGCACAAGGCCAAGCATCCCACAGGGCGGGTCACCATCGCCCTGGTGGGCAAGTACGTGGGGCTCCACGACGCCTACCTGTCGGTGGCGGAGGCCCTGACCCACGGCGGCATCGAGAACGGCGTGTCGGTGGACATCCGCTGGGTGGACTCGGAGGAAGTCATACCGGACACGGTGGATCAGCTGCTGGCGGGGGCCCAGGGCATCCTGGTGCCCGGGGGCTTCGGCAGCCGGGGTATTGAGGGGAAGATCCAGGCCATCCGGTACGCCCGGGAGAACAAAATCCCCTTCTTAGGCATCTGCCTGGGGATGCAGCTGGCGGTGGTGGAGTTCGCCCGGAACGTGTGCGGGCTGGCCGGGGCCCACTCCTCCGAGCTGGATCCCCAGACGCCCCACCCGGTGATTGACCTCATGCCCGACCAGGTGGGGGTGACGGCCAAGGGGGGCACCATGCGGCTGGGCAGCTATCCCTGCCGGCTGAAGGAGGGCTCGCTGGCGGCGGCGGTCTACGGGACGGACGAGATCCAGGAGCGGCACCGCCACCGCTACGAGTTCAACAACGACTACCGGGAGCGGCTGGAACAGGCAGGGCTGTCCCTGTCCGGGCTGTCGCCGGACGGGCGGTTAGTGGAGCTCATTGAGCTGCCGGGCCACCCCTGGTTCGCGGCGGGGCAGTTCCACCCGGAGCTGAAATCCCGGCCCAACCGGGCGCACCCGCTGTTCCGGGAGTTTATCCGGGCGGCGAAGACGCGGCCGGAATCCTGACGGCGTAAAAGGCTTCCCCCCGCAGGGGGGAAGCTGGCACGGCGAAGCCGTGGCTGATGAGGGGGCGATAGGAGACACACGCCGCCACACCCTCATCCGCCCCCTTTGGGGGCACCTTCCCCCTTGAAGGGGGAAGGCGTAAGGACCTCGAACGGTACGCCGTCCGGGGCCCTTTGGCTATTCCCCGTTTTTCATGAACTCCCGCATGAGCTTCTGATCTTTGTAAAGCAATCGAAGGGCCGCCTCAAAGGTGGGAAGATCATATTTTTTCCGGAATGCCTCCACTCGCTCCACTTGTTTATAGTCATCCGTCAAGAGATATTTGTCCATACAGCGCTCCTCCTTCCACAGATAAATTATACTACAAAACAAAAATGAGGTCAAATGACCTCGTATAAGGAAACCCTCTTTGTTATCATAAGGGATAGCAAAAGGAGGGGTGTGCATGGTCGATGCTGTTCTAATCGGGAAAGTGATCCAGAAATGCCGCATAGAAAAGGGCATGACCCAAGAAGTGCTCAGCGGGCTGGCCGATCTGGACCGAACCCATTACAGCAAGATCGAGCGCGGTCTGCGCAGTCCTACCATTGATACCCTGTTCAAAATTGCGGGCGCGTTGGATGTGCTTCCCCATGAGCTGATGGTCGAAATTGAGATTGCCGTCAGCGAAGAACACACATAAAAATCCCCCGGCGGAGTAAAACCGCCAGGGGATTTCTCATGCTTTCATTTTATTCCACAGGCACGACCCACCCGTAGGGGTCGGGCTCCGTCCCCCACTGGATCCCGGTGAGGGTGTCGTACAGCCGCTGGGTCAGCCGGCCGATCTGCCCGCCGCTGACCTCCACCCTGGTCTCCCCCTCCGCCAGCAGGCCGATGGGGGACACCACCGCCGCGGTGCCGGTGCCCCAGGCTTCCTCTAAGGTGCCCGCTTTGGCGGCGTCAAACAGCTCCTGGGCGGCGATGAGCCGCTCCTCCACGGAGTAGCCCCAGTCCCGCAGCAGCTCCAGGCAGCTCTTGCGGGTGATCCCCGGCAGCACCGAGCCGGTGAGCTCCGGGGTGACGATGGCGCCGTTGATCTTGAACATCACGTTCATGGAGCCAACTTCCTCGATATACTTCCGGTGGACTCCGTCCAGCCACAGCACCTGGGAGTAGCCCTGCTCCTCCGCCCGCTCCCCGGCGCGGATGGAGGCGGCGTAGTTGCCGCCGCACTTGGTGAAGCCGGTGCCGCCCTTCACGGCCCGCACGTCCTCGTCCTCCACGTAGATTTTCACGGGGTTGATGCCCTCCGGGTAGTAGGCCCCCACGGGGCAGCAGATGATGGCGAACAGATAGCTGTGGGAGGCGTGGACGCCCAGGGAGCAGTCGGTGGCGATGATGAAGGGGCGGATATAGAGGGAGGTGCCCGCCTTGTCCGGCACCCAGTCCCGGTCGGCGGACACCACCGCCTTCACGGCCTGCACGAAGTCCTCCTCCGGGATCTCCGGGATGCACAGGCGGCGGCAGGAGGAGTTCATCCGGGCCGCGTTCTCATAGGGGCGGAACAGCTGCACCCTGCCCGACCGCGTGCGGTAGGCCTTCATGCCCTCAAAGATCTCCTGGGCGTAGTGGAACACCATGCAGGACAGCTCGAAGGGCAGGGGGCCGTAGGGTTCGACCCGGGGGTCGTGCCAGCCCTGGCCGGCGTCGTAGTTCATGAGGAACATGTGGTCGGTGAAGGTCTTGCCGAACACCAAAGTGTCCGGGTCGGGCCGGGGCTTGGGGTTGGGGTTGGGGGTGAAGGAAATATCCAGCATAGGACTCGGCTCCTTTTTTATGAAAGTGAATTGGCGAAACTATGTTCTATTATACCAGCGCCGGGGGCGGGACGCAAGGATCTTTTTTCCGGCAGGGGGCCGGATTTTTCTATGTCCCGGTCTATCCCTCTTGACAAACTCGATATTCGAGAATATAATGGGGGCAGATAACTCGAATATCGAGAATAGGGGGCGGTGCCATGCCCAGGGAAAAATTCAGCACCCTGACCGAGCAGATGTTTTATGTGCTGCTGTGCCTCCGGGAGGAATGCTGCGGCATGGACATCCTGGACAAAGTGCCCGCCATGACCGGGGGCCGGGTAGGCGTGGGCTCGGGAACGCTGTACAACCTGCTGGAGCAGTTCTGCGGGGCTGGGATGATCCGGGAGACCAAGGTGGAAGGGCGCAGGCGCAGCTACCTGCTCACCGGTTACGGCAGGCAGGTGCTGGAACGGGAGTATGACAGGATCCAGGCCCAGGCGGAGGACTACCGCCGGGTGTTTGGGAAGGAGTGACAGCGATGAAAGAGACAAGGCGCAGGTTTGAGTGGTTTTCGTTTTACGACCACACCGGGCTGGAGGCCCATTTGGAACGCATGGCGGAGCAGGGCTGGCTGCTGGAAAGCATCGGGAGCTTCACCTGGAACTACCGCCGGATGGAGCCAAAGAAGCTGACCTACAGCGTGTGCTATTTCCCCAGGGCGTCCCAGTTCGACCCCGGGCCGTCGGAGGAGCAGGAGACGTTTTACGACTTCTGCGCCCACACGGGCTGGACGCTGGCGGCGGCCTCCGCCCAGATGCAGGTGTTCTATAACGAACGGGAGAAC
Organism: uncultured Eubacteriales bacterium; assembly: GCA_949451265.1. The sequence goes on from CASTQR010000043.1 coordinate 8,847, forward strand.
CCCGTCCCCATCGACACCGACCCGGTGCTGGAGGTGGACGCCATCCACCAGGCGGCGAAAAAGGGGTGGCTGATCTCCCAGCTCCTGCTTTTGGCAGTGGGGGTGATGAACTTCGGGCAGTTCCTGTGGCAGCTGTTTGTCAATCCCATCGCCACGCTGTCCAGCGCCCTCTGGCTGTTTGCTGTGGTGTGCTGGCCCGTGCTGTTTCTGCTGATCGGGATGGATACCGCCACGTATTTCCGCTGGCGGCGCAGGGCGCTCAAGGCGGCGGAGCAGGGGGAATTCTTGGCCACCAGGAGCCATCCTGTGTTCCCAAAGCTGGCCTTAGCGGTGGTGCTGGCGGGGCTGGTTTGGTGCCTGTCCTGCCTCCGGGGCGGTATCCTCATGGTGATGGCGGTGTCACTGGTAAGCGTGCTTGGGATCGTCCTGGCCGTGGTGCAAATCCGGGAGCTGCTGAAACGGCAAAAGGTGCCGGCGGGCATCAACCGGGTGGTCACCTATGGGGCCTGTGCGGTTCTGCCGCTGGTCATGGTGGTGCTGGGCACTGCCCTTGTGCTCTCGGCGGCCGGCCGCAGCAGGGCGGATTCCGCAGCCCTGCCCCTGACGCTGGACGACCTGATAGAAGTCCCCGGCGAGGGGAAGCTGAACCAGAGCGTGAATCTCAGCCAGTCTCCCCTGCTGTCTGTGCTGACCGCCGACCAGTACCTTGGGCGGGGCAGGGGCGGCGCGCCCGCCCCCCACCGGCTGAGCTATACCGTCACGCAGGTGAAGGCTCCCTTCCTCTATGAGTTCTGCCGGGATGAGCTGCTGGCGGAGGGGGAGGACGAATATTGGGAGGGCCGCTCCTATGTGGGCCGGGACCCCGCCCCTTGGGGGGCGGCGGAGGCCTATGAGCTGCGGGACGGGGACGGCGGCTGGAACCGGTTCCTGGTGTGCTACCCGAACCGGCTGGTGGAAATTGATTTTGGCTCCGAGTGGGATGTAACCCCCGCTCAAATGGCTATCGTGGCGGAAAAGCTGGGCGGGGTGTGATTTTCCCGTTGCAAGTGTGAAAAAATGTTGGTATACTTGCCATAGAAAGAGAACGGGAGGGACTGCCATGGCCCGCATCGACAAACCCAACTACTATCTGGACATCGCCGCCACCGTGCTGGAGCGC
>CASTQR010000044.1 GCA_949451265.1 uncultured Eubacteriales bacterium
CTTAGACAAATTCCACGTCCGAGGCCTTGGACGCGATTTTATTGACCACCAGCAGCAGGATGATGTTGACGGCGGTATTGAACAGGCCCACGGCGGTGGAATAGCTGTACTTGGCCTGTTCGATGCCCTGCTGGTACACGTACACGGCGATGACGTCGGAGGTGGCCTTGTTCAGGTCGGTCTGGAGCAGCCACACCTTCTCAAAGCCCACATTCATCAGACCGCCCGCCGCCATGATCAGGTTCAGGATTGCCATGGGCAGCAGCTCCGGCAGGTCGATGTGGAGGATGCGCTGGAACACGGAGGCACCGTCCACCTTGGCGGCCTCATAGAGGCCGGGATCCACATTGGCCAGCGTGGCCAGGTAGATGATGCAGCCCCAGCCCGCGTCCTGCCAGATGCCGGAGGCGATGTAGATGGTGCGGAAGGCGGAGGACTGGGTGAGGAAGTCGATCTGGGTGCCCAGCAGCAGGTTCAGCAGGCCGCCGGTGGGGCTGAGGAAGATGCGGATCATACCGCAGATGATCATGGTGGAGATGAAGTGGGGGGCGTAGAGCACCGTCTGCACCACCCGCTTGAAGCGGTGGAACCGCACCTGGTTGATGATCAGGGACAGGATGATGGGGATGGGGAAGCTCCACAGCAGGCTGAACAGGCTGATCAGCACCGTGTTCTTGATCATCCGGAAGCAGGTGGGGGCGTTGAAGAACCGGGTGAACCACTGGAGGCCCACCCATTCGCTCTCCAGGAAGCCCAGGTTGGGGTCGAAGTCCCGGAAGGCGATCTGGATGCCGTACATGGGGATGTACTTGTAGACCACCGTCAGCACCACGGGGACCAGCAGCAGGGCGTACATCTGCCAGTTGTCCGCCAGCCGCCGCGCCAGGGGCTTGGTGTGGACCGGACGGCTGAGGGCCGCGGCCCGGCTTGGGGACGCGATTTTGCTCATTTGCGCTCACTCTCCCTTAAAACTTGCCTTTCATATAATGTTTCACGGAATGAACCTGGGTGAGCTGGGGCAGATGGGAAGTTTCCTCATTACGTGAAACGTTATATGAAGTTATGCATTCATGGTAGCAGGATGGCGGGGAGATGTCAACCCTTTTTCAGGAGAAAACGGGCCGTCAGACCAATTTTATCCGGGTTGCATAAGATTGACACCGCTGTTTTGTGCAAATCGGATAAATATATCGTTTCATGAAAAAACCGTGAAATTTCACTTTACAAGGGCCGCCCCCATCTGCTATGATAGGGCCATCGAGAGACGGGCGGGCCCGGAAACGGCCCATCTCGTGAAAAGTTTCATCCGGAGGGGAACGCCATGAAGGGAACGACGCCCACCATGAAGGATGTGGCCCAGGAGGCCGGGGTGGCCCTGGGCACAGTGTCCAAGGTATTCAACGGCCTGCCTGTGGGGGACAGCTACCGCGTGAAGGTGGAGGAGGCCGCCAAGCGGCTGGGCTACCAGGTGAACCAGTACGCCCGGGGCCTGCGGGCGGGCAAGACCTATAATGTGGCGGTGATTCTGCCGGGGGTGGACCACCCCTTCTTCGCCGCCCTGGCCCAGCACCTGTGCGCCGCCCTCATGCAGCGGGAGCACCGGATGCTGCTGTACGTCACCGCCTCCCGGCCGGAGGCGGAGCGGGAGTGCGTGGGCATGGTGCGGCAGAACAAGGTGGACGGGGTCATCGGCCTGACCTACAACCCCCTGGAGCTGGGCGGGGAGCTGCCCTTCGTCAGCATCGACCGCTTCCTGGGCCCCGGCGTCCCCTGCGTGGCGGCGGACAATTACGGCGGCGGGCGGATGGCGGCGGAAAAGCTCATGGAGCTGGGCTGCACCCGGCTGGCCTTCCTGCGCACCGGCTCCGCCAGCCCCAGCGAGACGGACAAGCGGGGGGACGGCTTCGAGATGGCCTGCCGGGCCCACAACGTGCCCTACGATGCCCTGCGGCTCAACGACGGGGAGGACTTCGGGCGGTTCCGGGCCTTCTTCCTGGCCCACCGGATGGCAGGGCGGCTGGACATCGACGGCATATTCTGCTCCACCGACCTGCTGGCCTGGAAGGTGCGGGTACTGCTGGCGGAGCTGGGCGTCCGGGTGCCGGAGGACGTGCAGATCATCGGCTTTGATGGCATCCAGCGGTTTGGCGGGGAGGGGCTGTACTGCTCCACCATCGTCCAGCCCACCCAAAAGCTGGCGGAGACGGCGGTGGATCTGCTGCTGGCGAAGGACCGGGCCAACGCCCCGGCGCTGGTGTGCCTTCCGGTGAGCTACGCCCCCGGCGGCACCACGCGAGAATAGGAGGGCCGTTATGGCAAGCGAATACTTAAAGTGGAAGTACCGGGACGTGCAGCGCCGGGAGGAGTTTGTCATGACCCCGGAGGAGCGGCGGAAAAACTGGTGGCACTACCACAAGTGGCACGTGGTGATCGGGGTGCTTTTGATCGCCCTGGCTGTGTACCTGGTCTGTCAGGCCCTGGGGGTGGGGCGGATCAAGCCAGACTACCAGATCGCCTACGTGGGGACGAACCCCCTGCCCGATGACACCGCCGCCGCCATCGAAAGCGCCTTTGCCGCCCTGGGGGAGGACCTCAACGGCGACGGGCAGGTGGTGGTGCGGCTCAACCAGCACACCGCCGTCCAGAGCGCGGATCCCAGCGCGGCCATGTCCGGCCAGGTGACCCTCATGGCTGACCTGGTGGAGTGCGAGAGCTATTTCTTCCTGCTGGAGGATCCGGAGCAGTTCCAGCAGAATTACCACGCCCTGCGCCGCCTGGACGGCACCCAGCAGGAGGACGGCCCCTGGACGGCGGAGGGGACGTACCTTTTCTGGGGCCAATGCCCGGTGCTGGCGGGGCTGGAGCTGGGCAAATACTCCTACAAGCTGCTGGGCGAGACGGTGTCGGGGGACAGCGGCGAGCTGGTGTCCGGGCTGTACCTGGCCCGGCGGGGCTTCTGGACGGACAAAACCACCGCGCACCCCGAGGGCTGCGCGGCGCTGTGGGAGCGCTTGACGAAAGGGGCGGTTTCATGAAACGGATGCTGTTATGCGGGCTGGCCGCGGCCCTGTGCCTGGTGCTGGCGGGCTGCGGGAAGCTCCCCGACCCGGAGCGGGCGGCGGACGGCCTGGACTGGGACAAGGAGTGGATCACTGTGGGCGGCGTGGTGGGGGTGGACACCCCGGAGGGCATGACCTCCCGGGAGAACAACGAGGCCCTGGCCGCCAGCGGGATGTACTACGCCGCCTGGTCTATCGGCGAAGGGGAGCCCTACACCAACGCGGACGGCCAGGAGGCCATCCTGTACGACGCCCAGGTCTACCTCCTGCTGGGCGGCAGCAAGTCGGAGGAGGAGGCCCGGAACGCCCTGGAGGAATGGCGGGGGATGGCCCGGGAGAAGTACGATGTCAGCGGCACGGCTGAGGAGACCCACAACGGGCAGGGCTTCCAGATCATCACCTATACCGTTGACTCCGAGCAAAACCCCTACGGGCGGGGCGCGTCCGCCTTTGGGACGTACCGGAATTTCGCCGTCAACGTGGAGATCGCCTGCCGGGAGGAATTTGACGGCGACGCCGGGGCGCTGCTGGCCCAATTTTTAGACAACTGCCATTACGCCATGCCGTAGAGGAGGGCATACCATGGGACTGTTCATTCGGGAGGACCCCGGCTATGACGAGAACCTCCGGCAGACCGGCTTCAACCGCTACAAGCAGCTGTTAAGCATCCGGTTCGGCCAGTGGTGGAAGGTGAACCTGCTGGCGCTGGCGGGCTGCCTGCCCCTGGCGGCGGGGATCATCTATTCCATCGGGGTGTCCAGCGTGCTGGTGCTGATCCCCTGCTCCATCCTGGGCGGGATGGTGGCGGGGCCGTTTCTGGCGGGACTGTACGACGCGATCCTCCGGGGCCTCCGGGACGACCCCACGCCCTGGAGGGACGCCTGGGCCCGCTCCTGGCGGCAGAACTGGCGGGGGAGCCTGATCCCTGGCGGGCTCCTGGGCCTGCTGGCCGGGCTGTACGCCTTCATGGCCATGCTGTTCTGGTGGGCGGAGACGCCGCCCAGCCTGGGGACGGTGGCGCTGTACCTGTTCGCCCTGCTGCTTCTGCTGGTGCTGTGCACCCTGTACTGGCCCCAGCTGGTGCTGTTCGACCAGGCCCCCGCCCTCCGGCTGCGCAACTGCCTGCTGTTCTGCGTCAAGTATTTCTGGCGGGTGATGGGGGCGGGGCTGATCCAGCTGGCCTATGCCGCCGTGCTGGTGCTGTTCGCGCCGTGGTCGCTGGCGCTGCTGCTGGTCACGGGGCTGTGGTACATCGTGTTTCTGGCGCAGCTGCTGATCTACGATCAGCTGGACGAGGCGCTGGGGATTGAGGAGCGGTTTGCCCGGGGGACAGATTAGTGTGCCGCGGGCCGGGTGAAGGGCATCAGACAACAGGACAGGCCGCCGGTACCGGCGGCCTGTCTTACCCGTTCAACCTTTATTCAGAGATCAAAATCTCCCGGCTGGCGCTGTCCACCACGCCCTTGGACACAACCCTGGCCCCCACGTACCGCTCCAGCAGCCCCGCCAGCTCGTCCAGGGCGGCCTTCAGGTCGTCCAGACGATCCGGCTCCACGCACTCCATGGCGATGAACTCGGCGGTGGTGCTGTCCTGGATGGCGGTGCGCTGTCCGTCCCGCCAGTTCCAGCAGCGGCACACCACCCCGGCCCCGTCGTAGTAGGCCAGCTCGCCGGGGCGGGGCGGATCGGGCTGGTCCGCGCCGATGGGCAGGAAGTCCTCGCCGCCTGCCATCACGCCCAGGTGGAGATCGCCGTCAAAGGCGTCCAGATCCTCCGCCCCGATGGGCAGGGCGTATTTCAGCGAGATGGCGTTGGTGAGGTCCACCGTGGGGGCGATGGTCCCCACCGGCTCCCCCTTGGACACCCGTTTCAGCAGCGCCTCGATGGAGCAGCGGGCCCCCTTCTTGGTGGGAAATTTCTGGTACGCCTCCCGCCACACCGCCACCGGCCGGTTCTGGGACAGGGGTACACCTTCGTCCAGGCGGGCCAGGGCGGCGGCGTTGGCGGCTTTCAGCAGCTCCGCCACCTCCTCCGCCTGCTCCGGCGGAAGCTGGGCGGCCTCGTTGACGCCGGCGACGGACAGGACGCCGACGGCGGCGCCGGGGAACAGCTCCCAGAAAGAGGGATCGGCAATAAACTTTTTCATCATGGGTTCCTCCTAAAAAATAAGTTGTGTCGGCCCCAGGCACAGGCCGGAGGCCGGGTGCGCGCGTCTGGCGGCAGTCCGCGAAGCCCTGCCCGCAAAAACAAAACGCCGGCGCCCCCTATCTTCTGCGGCCTAACGATAGAAGGTGCGGCGTGTCCCTCTTTACCCGGCGGCAAAGAGTTCCCCATTCACTTTTCCTGAATTTCGTGTATCATATCACGGTTCCAGCCAAAAGTCAACCGCCTCCCGCGCAAAACCCCCGCCGCCCCGGAGGCTTCGGCCCTATCCCGCCCCCGTTCGGGAAAAATTTGTCTTTTCTCACAATCTCTCATTTACAACCTTCGACAAATTTGGTACAATGATGGAAGCGCCAACGCCAGCCCGCGGCCGGCGGGTGCCGAGTTTGAGGAGGGACCTTCATGAAGCGTGTCATCTGCCTGTTTTCCGCCCTGCTGCTGCTGTTCCTGACCGCCTGCGGCGACACCACCGGCGAACCCACCGCCACCCCGGAGGTCACGCCCACCCCCGCCCCCACCGCCACGCCGGAGCCCACCCCGGAGCCCACCCCGGAACCCCTCCGGGAGCCCCTCACCGGCCTGGCCTGCGAGGAGGATCTGTCCGGTGTCCGGCCCGTGGCCGTCATGCTGAACAATTTGAAGGCCGCCCTGCCCCAGCAGGGGAACAGCCAGGCGGATATTATCTATGAGGTGCTGGCCGAGGGCGGCATTACCCGGATGCTTGGGGTGTACCAGCACCCGGAGAAGGTGGGGCTCATCGGCTCCGTCCGCTCCGCCCGGCAGTATTACTGGGAGCTGGCCCAGGGCCACGACGCCGTCTACATCCACGCCGGCGGCAGTCCCGAGTTCTACGAGACCAAGAGCCGCCTGGGCCTGTTCACCGTGGACGGGGTCAACGGCTACTACTCCTCTGCGGCGGCCGGGATGTTCTGGCGGGACCGGGAGCGCATCGCCGGCCACCGCTACGCCGTGGAGCATTCCCTGCTGACCTCCGGCGAGGCCATCACCGCCATGCTGGCTAAAGAGGACAGGAGTGCCCACGCCGAGGGCTACCGGTACGAGATGGCTTTTGCCGACGACGGCACCCCCGCGGTTGGCCAGAACGCCGTCACCGTCACCGTTCCCTTCTCCAACTACAAATCCGGCCTGTTCCACTATGACGCGGCCACCAGGCTGTACGCCGTGGAGGAGTACGGCCAGCCCTACATTGACGGCAACGACAACACCCAGGTGGCGGTTACCAACCTGATCGTGGTGCAGACCACCTGCACCGTGGTGGACGACAAGGGCCGGATCGTGGTGGATCTGTCCTCCGGCAGCGGCTGGTTCGCCTGCGGCGGCAAGATCGCCCCCATCACCTGGAAGAAGGGGGACGCCAGCCAGCAGCTTCGCTATTTTAATGAGGACGGCTCCCCCCTGACCCTGGGCCGGGGCAAGAGCTACGTCTGCATCATCCCCACCAACCGCACCGTCACCGCTGAATAGATTTTTCCAGCATAGCGGCCCTGTCCCGGCGCAAACTATCCTTGTGACAAAAAAGGAGGTTTGCACCATGATGTTTCTGGACAAGATCGCCCTGGCCCTGTCCATCATCGGCGGGCTGAACTGGGGGCTCATCGGGCTGCTGAACTTCGACCTGGTGGCCTTTATCAGCGGCGGCTCCGGCACCTGGCTGGCCCGCATCATCTACACCATCGTGGGTCTGGCGGCCCTGTGGTGCCTCACCCTGCTGTTCCGCCCGGAGGAGAACCGGACCCGGCACAGCGCCGCGTAAACCCGCGGGGGCTGAGGAAAACGCTGTCAGAGGAACAGCCGCACGGCGTTGAGGCGCCGCGCGGCTGTCTTTTGCCGATCGTCCTACCTGGAAAATTTGGGGGCGCTGACCTCGTTCCCGGCGAAGGCGTTGGAGCCAGGGTTGGACATGGAGAAATACATCTTCGCCGCTTTGGTGGTGCCGAAGTCCCGGTTGGAGCAGGGCGGCGTACTGGGGGTTGGGGCGCTCCACGCCCACCGGGTGGAACAGTGCTTTTTCGTGCTTGAACATAGCGATACCTCCTGTCTGCCGGTAGCTTTCCACGGTTTGGGAAAACTATGCGGGACAGGGGCGGCGGGTTTTACCAGCGGTTTACCGCGTGTTCGATAAAGCCCGGCAGGCCGCGGAAGGCCGCCCGGCCCCTGTCCGTCTCGGCCCAGCCGCTGAACAGGCCGTAGACCTGGTGGCAATGGGTGTCCACCACTGCCAGCTTTCGCTCGGTGTAGTTGTCGTAGAGAGGGGTAAAGGCCAGCTCCAGCCGCCCGTCCTCCTCCGTCAGCCGCCAGGGGTCCAGGTAACCGCCCTCCATCTTTAGCTGGAGCGTCCCCAGCTTGTAGGCGTTCCGGCGGTAGAAAAACACGTTTTCCGTGGCGTGGCTCAGATCCCCGAAGCCCCAGCCGATGTTCAGGCCCAGCTCCGCCCCGTCCACCACAGCGGACAGGCTCCCCCACCACCACTCATGGCGGTAGGGCCAGATGCCCCGGCCCCAGTCCAGCAGGCCAGACGCGCCGTCCAGGCTGACGGCCAGGTCCCCGAAGCGGGCGAAGCCGGAGGCCCGGTAGTAGTTCTCCTTGTAGTTGAGGTAGAACTGGCGGGGTTTGGCGAAGGGGGTGGCGATGACCATTTTTTCGTTGACGGGGTCGTTCTCCGCCTCAACGCGTACCTCCGCCTCCCCCCACCGGGCGCTCCGGCCCCGGAAGGTGAGCCGGCGGACGGCCTCCGTCACCTCGAAGCGCAGAAGGAAATTCCTGTCCCGGTACTCGTTGACGCTGGCCCCCTCCGGGTTTCGATCCAGGGGAAGGACCCGGAACAGCTTCAGCCGCCCCTCCTCCCGCTTCTCCCCGGTGTCCAGGTTCAGCAGGGTGACGGCGGCGTTGCAGGCGTAGGACAGGTGGCCGATGGTGAGCTGTACCGCCCAGTGATCCCGGAGGAACTGGTAGAAATTCCACTCCTTCAAATTGATGGGGGTGCTCCGGGCGCTTTCCCGGTTGTAGACGTAGTTCATCCGCCTGGCCCAACCCGGCTGGGCGATCCGCCCCTCTCCGTCCAGCAGGAGGGCCTTCTCCGTGATCTCCCGCTGCATCATTAGCCCTCCCGCTTGGCCGCGATGCGCCTGGCGTACTCCCGCCACGCGAAGAACAGGGGAATGAAAGTCAGCAGCACCAGCACCCCGGCGTACAGGAACAGGTTCTCCTGGGGCACGTCGATGGGGTTGCCGTACACGTCCCGCAGGGCCTGGTCCTGGGGGGTGCCCTTGATGATGGCGTTGCCCACCAGGGTGCCGATGAACATGGGGATCAGGGTGAAGAACATGATCCGCACCCCCTCGAACTGGCCCTTGTTCTTCTCCGGGAACAGGCCCCGCACCCAGATCATGCCCGTCTGCATGATCAGCACGTACCCGGTGCCGATGAGGAACACGCACAGGAACAGGGGCAGGTTTTTCGCCGCGAACAGGTTCCCGGTGTCCACACAGGAGCCGTCCTTGATCAGGGCGGAGATCAGCAGCAGCCCCGCCGCATTGGTGGCCACGGCGATGGTGGTGACGATGGGGATCCGGTCCCCGTTGATGAGCTGGATGAAGGGGATGGACACCAGCACCGCCAGCAGCAGGGAGATGCCCTCCACCAGCCCCATGTCCCCGGCGGTGAAGCCGATGTCGTAGATCATCCAGTTCCCCATGTGGACGAAGTAGAAGTTGAAGGGGATGAAGAACATACAGCTCACCAGGCAGGCCAGCAGCATCTCCTTGTTCTCCTTCCGGCCCTTGAGGGTGGAGAAGCGGAAGATGGCGGTGAGCTGTTCCCGGAACGTGCCCTCCCGGGCGGGCCGGAGCCGGGGGGCGTCCTTCATGAGGAACAGGGAGATCAGCCCCATGGCGACGACAAACAGGCCCATGCCCCAGAACAGGAGCTGGTAATTGTCCAGCGCCGGGGAGTAGGCGTCGGTGCCCACGGTGGGGTTGCCGGCGTTCACCAGCATACCGCCCACCACGGTGCCCACCACCGTGCCGAAGATAGGCATAGCGGCCAGGGCTGCCCCCACCTGGCCCTTGTTGGTGTCATCGGTGTGGTCGTTGAGCCAGGCGTTGTAGCCGCAGTCGCAGCCCATGGAGCCGAAAAAGCTCATCACCGCGTCCGCCAGCACCACCAGGAAGCCCAAAAACGCCACCGACAGGGCGGGCAGGGACGAGCGCACATACTCCGTCAGCCCGAAGATAATGGTGGTGATCCCCCAGATGATATAGCCGATGGAGACGTACTTTTTCCGCTTGCCCTCCCGGTCGGACATGGTGCCGAACACGAAGGTGGACACGGTGGTCACCAGGGCGCTGATGATCACCATCCAGGTGACGATGTTCACGTCCCCGGCGATTTTGGCGTAGACAAAGGTGTTGAACCACTGGTTTTCCATGTTCCAGCACAGCTGGCCCGCCACGCCCATCCCCCAGACTACCGCCCAGAACTGGAGGGCCCCCATGGCCCCGTAGGTCTTTTTTGGTTTGCTTGACATTTTCCTCGCTCCCTTGCCTTGATGGGCGGCAGGGGACAAAAAAATCCCGGCCGCCTTGCTCTGTTTCCGTACAAAAACGTGCAGTCGGGCCAGGTCATTTGGTTTGCAGGTCAAGCCCATTGTAACAGCTTGGACGGGGATTTGCAAGGAATTGGGAAAATTTCGTGGGGGCAAAATGTCAAGACTAAATTACAAAAAATTATAAAAAGTTTTTAATAGCCCTA
>CASTQR010000045.1 GCA_949451265.1 uncultured Eubacteriales bacterium
GGCCAACGATTTGCAAATCAGGTGAAAGACATATGCGGTGCACAGGTTGAGGTGGCAAAGTGCAGCGAATTACACAGGTTTGTCGTTCTGCCCCGCCGCTGGGTGGTAGAGTGCCTTTTTGGCTGGCTCGACAAATTCCGCAGACTTTGGAAGAACTGTGAGCGCAAACTTTTTATTTCTGCTCAAATTCTCACGTTTGCCCTCATTGCCATTCTCATTAGAAGATTTTAAACAGCCTCTAAGTAACTGTATTGCTAAGCGTTTGAACAGCGTGCGAAAATAAGAAATTATGATCATGGCCGTAGCAGAGGAACCGGAACTTTCATAAGACTTGCTGAGCCGTTTGGAGTGGTTGAGCCAAGAGTGAGGACGCGTTCAGCCTATTTGCCAAGGGAGTTCTTCTCATAAATGTTACAACACATGGATCAGGCGTCTGGAGGCCGCGTTGATTTTAAGACGCAAATCGTTGTAACGCATGAAGATTGCAGTTGATCAAGCTGATTTTGCCCCTGCACGAAAAGGTTTGCTCCCCCGGATCTATCACGTTGTCTCGAAGTCCCGTCACCATGGGCTGGCCCGCTTAGCGGGCCAGCTGTTCGCAACAAACAAAAAAGTCATTCAATAATCTTCAAGAACAAATGGAGGCATGAATTCGATGAAAAAGAAACTCTTATCCCTGACCTTGGCGCTGGCGCTAAGCCTGAGCCTCGTGCTCCCAACCTTCGCGGCGGAGCCCTATGATCCGGCGTGGTTTGAGGAAGGCGTAACGATGGAAGAAGCGCCCTATTTCACCATGCCGTTGACGGCGATCCAGAAGGACGGGAAATGGGGCTATGCGAATCAGCACGGCCAGACGGTGGTGGCGCCCCAGTACGAATATGCCCTGGCCTTTTCCGAGGGCTTGGCGGCGGTGTGCCGGGACGGCAGGGCGGGCTACATCGACGCCTCGGGCAAGGAGGTTATCGCGCTGCAATATGAGGACACGGCCAGCTTTTCCGAGGGCCTTGCGGCGGTGTGCCGGGGCGGCAGGTACGGCTTCATCGACAAGAGCGGGAAGCTGATTGTGCCCATCCAGTATGAGTATGTGTACCCCTACAGCGGCGGCCTGGCCATGGTGAGCGCAAACCAGAAGTGGGGGTACATCGACAAGAGCGGCAAAACGGTGGTGGCCCCCCAGTATGACGGCACCTACAGCTTCACCGCCAACGGCCTGGCCCTAGTTCGCAAGGACGGCAAGTGGGGCTACATAGACAAGACGGGCAGGGAAGCCATTGCGTTGCAATATGATCGGGCCGTCAGCTTCTCGGACGGTCTGGCGGCGGTGAGCAAGGGCGGCAAGTGGGGGATCATCGACAAGACGGGCAAAGAGATCGCCCCCATCGCCTATGATTCGGTGGGCGCGTATGCCGAAGGGCTGGCCCGGGTGAGCCGGGACGGCAAGTGGGGCTATCTGGACAAGAGCGGCAAGGAGGCCGTGGCCCCCCGGTATGAGGCGTGCTCCGGCTTTGCCCAGGGCCTTGCGGCCGTGAAGCGGGACGGCAAATGGGGCTACATCGACAAGACGGGCAAGGAGGTTGTGTCCCCGAAGTACGACTACGCAGGGAGCTTCTCCGAGGGTCTTGCGGTGGTGAACAGGGCCGGGAAGTACGGCTACATCGGCCAGACGGGTAAAGAGGTCATCGCCCTGACCTATGAAGGGGCCCGGGATTTCTCCAGCGGCTTGGCTGCGGTGAGCAAGAGCGGCAAGTGGGGCTACGTTGACAAGGCCGGCAAGCTGGCCATCCCGATGAATTACGTGATCGTCACGGACTTTGTCCAGGGTATGGCTGTTGTCCGCATGGGCAGTCGGTATGGAGTTGTGAGCGCCACTGTGGGTGGCTTTTCCGATGTGCTGGTCACCGACTACTACGCCAAGCCCGTGGAGTGGGCGGTGGGCCGGAACATCACCAATGGGACGACTACCACTACATTCTCCCCGAACACTCAGTGCACCACGGCTCAGATCCTCACCTTCCTGTGGCGGGCTGACGGGCGGCCCGGGGCTGGCAGCGGAACTTTGAGCTGGGACAAGGAGCTGGTGATGGTCACCAGCTGGGCCAAGACCAAAGGGATTGCCGTGCCGGCGGATCTGAACACGGTGTGCAGCCGGGCCTCGGCGATGACGTATATGTGGAAAGCCGCAGGGAGCCCCGATCCGAAGGCCGCCGCGTCGTTTAAGGATGTCCCGGCGTCGGCGGACTATGCGAAAGCGGTGAGCTGGGCGCTGGAGAAAAAGATCACTACCGGCACGGGGGACGGGAGCACCTTCTCTCCCCAGCGTGGATGCAGCCGGGGCGAAATCATGACTTTCTTGTACCGGGATCTGGTGGGGTAACCCACTCTATCTGAATACCACTTCGCGTAAATTGGCTAAGGCTTGCGCGATGATCCTGCCTTGAAAGGAGGTGAGAACCATGGGCGAGAAGCGGGGATTCCTCAACCGTGCGGGGCTTCGAAGCTGCTTTGTGGTGCGCGGCCCCCCTGAGAGGTAAGCGTACCCGCGGCAAAAAGCAGCCGCACATGAAGGAATCAACCATGAGTCAAAAGAAACAGTTAGGAGAAATGTCATTATGAAAAAGCAATTCATCGCCAAGCTGCTGGTGCTGGCCCTGGTTCTGTCCATGGTGCCCGCCACCATCCTGGCCGCCAACGCCAGCACCGCCCCGAATAACGGCGGTTACTACGACGTATACGAGGACACCACGGTTCGGGTGAACGAGCCCGTGGCCGAGACCGGCGTCATCGAGGCGAAAGTGGTGGCGGGCACCGCTATCGTGACCCTGAACGCGAAGGCTGTGGAGAGTCTGGCCGATCTGGCCAAGGACGGCGTGATCGCGCTGGAGATCAAGGACGAGGGCGCCACCAGGACCGAGATTTCCTATGACGCCGCGGCCCTGATCAAGGTGGCCGAGGACACTGGCGCCGACCTGACCATCAAGAGCAGCGTTGCCACCATCACCATCCCCAACGAGGTGATGACCAACGAGTTCACCAACATCGGCAGCGTGAAGGTGTCTGTGCAGAACACGGGGAGCAGCGTGGGCTTCTCCATCCAGGCCAGCGGCAAGGCGCTGAAGAACATCAAGGGCCTGAAGGTCGAGTTCTAATTGCGTTAAGGCCGCGTCCGGCGGCTGTGCGCGAGAGGCACGAGACGCAGTCCCAAAGGGCAGGAGGGGGCTTCGGCCCCCTCCTGCTGATGTTGTCGAAAAGCAATCTTTCCCGGAGGCTGGAAGGAAGATGGTGTGGAAGAACCCTGGAAGGGGTGTCTTTCACCTTCAATCGACAGATTTTTGGAACGTTATTTGTTCCAGAAACCGCGCTCAGCGTGGTGAAAAGACTTTGTTGCCACACTGAGAAGGGGGCTTCGGTTCCCTCCTTTTTCCGAATCCCCGGAGCGGGGCGGCGGAGGTTCGGAAAAGGGAAATTCTAAAAGGAGGCGGAACGAAATGGCCCGGAGGATGAAACAGCCCGCGCCGCTCCAGGGGGCGCTGAGGGGGGCGGACAGGGCGCTGTCGGTGGGGGCGTTTTTTCTGGCGGTGTGCCTGAGTTCGGCGGCCACGTCCAAGCTGGCGGCCATGGTACTGGCAGCGCTGGCGCTGGCCGCGGCGTTTTTGTTCTGGGAGCGGCTGCGGGATCGGGTCAAAGGGCCGATACTGGCCCTGGCCCTGATGGTGCTGATGAATGGGCTTAGTTGCGGCTGGGCGGCGTCGGGCAAGTTCGCGCTGTGGGAGTTTTTGAAGGTGTTCACCGCGTTCTGCCTGACTCTGGCGCTGCTGGCCTTCACGGGGGAGGAGCGGCCGGGACGGAGGGTGTGCGTGGTGTTGGAAGGGCTCGCCGCGGTGGCGGGGCTGACCAGCATCGACCTTCTGTCCACCCGGTGGGTGAGCGGGGCGGTGCTCGGGGTGCTGGGCTGGTTCACGCCAGATTACCTGGGGCTGGCGGCTGTGGAGGAGGGGGTGCGGATGACCTCCATCTTCCTGAGCCCCAACGTGTTTGCGGGGTGTATGGGCATCGGGGTGCTGCTGAGCCTGGGGCTGGCGACAACGTCGGAAACGCCGGAGGCCAGGGCGGGCCATGTGGCCTGCCTGTCGGTGACCGCGCTGTCCTTCGTGCTGGCCTTCAGCATGGGGGCCTGCGTCATGATCCTGCCGGCGTTCCTGGTTCTGCTGGCCCTGACGGGCAAAGAGGGGCGGACGGGCCTGCTGCTTTTGATGGTGGAGACGCTGTTGGTAACGGGGTTGTGCGCCTTCCCTATCTCCCTGACCTCCATGACAGCGTGGACGGGGTTCCGGCCCATCCCGCTGTTGTGTACTCTGGCTGGAGCAGCGGCGCTGTGCGCCCTGGATCTGCTGGGAGGGCGGCGCCTGGCGTTGAAGCTGTCAGGGCACGGGCGGGCTGTGCTGATTCTCGTGCTCACCCTGACGGCGGGGGTGGCGGTTTTCCTTGGGGCCGCCCTCACCCTCACCACCGGGATGAACCTCCAGGCGGGGGAAAGCCTGCGCCGATCCGCATACCCGAAGCCGGGGACATACACGGTGGAGGCGGCGGTCGAGGGGGAGCCCCAGGTGACCATCGAAAGCCAGAACCGGGCGGATACCATGATGCACACCAGCACGGAGCTGTACCGGGGCCCCCTGTCCCAGGCGGCGTTCACCGTACCGGAGGACAGCCTGGTGGTGTGGTTTAACTTCGCCGCCCAAACAGAAGCACGGATAGAATCGGTGGAGTTCATCGGAGAGGGCGCTTCCGGCAGCGTTCCTTTAAAGTACCGGCTGCTTCCCGGCTTCATCGCCAACCGGCTCCAGGGCCTGCGGGCCAACCAGAACGCCATCCAGCGGTTTGTATTTTTCGAGGACGGACTGAAGCTGTTCGCCCGCAGCCCGCTGATTGGCTCGGGCATGGGGGCCTTTGAGAACGGGGTGCGTGGGGTGCAGTCGTTCCGCTACGACACCAAATACGCCCACAACCACTACATCCAGACGCTGGCGGAGACGGGTCTGGTGGGTCTGGCGCTGTTTTTAGGGCTGCTGGCGGTATCCGCCGTCTGCCTGTGGCGGGGGCGGAAGGAACCGCTGGCGCCGGCTCTGGGCGCGGCGCTGGTGTTTATGGTGTGCCACGCCTTGGTGGAGTTCACCTTTTCCATTTACTGCTATCTGCCCATGGCCTTCGGGGTGTTCGCGGCCATCAGCCTTTGCTGCGGGGATGCGCTCCCCCTTCCCGCCTGGATGGAAAAGAAGGCGGTGAAAAACGGCGCGCTGCTGGGCATATGCGCTCTGCTGGTTCTGTTCGTGGCGTTGCTGGGCTGCAACATGACGGCCCAGAGCCTGGTGGAGCGGGACGCAAGTTTGGAGAATCTGGAGCGGGCGGCGGCGCTGGATCCCTTTGAGAAGGCGGATCATATGCTGTCCTATGTGGCCCAGGTGACAGGGAGCGGGGCGGAAGGGGACATACGGCGGAAAGCGGACGGCTACGCTGGACGGCTGGGGCGGATCGAGTCCAACATCATCCCGTACTACCTGGCGGCGTACTACCTGGACGAAGGCCGGGTGGAGCAGGGGATGGAGCAGGCGGAACGGTATGTGCGGTACGTGTCCGCCGATGAGGAGGTGTGGCGGGATACCTTCCGCCTGCTGGAGGAGTATGAGCAGGACACTGCGGAATACCGGGCGGGGGTTTGCCGCGTCGCGGAACTGCTGGATGAGTGGAACGGGGAAAACCTGGGGGAGATCGAGCTGGATGAGCAGTCCCGGGCATTCCTTGCGCGGATACGATCTTAGAACCTGTACTTACAATCTAAAAACACCGTCTGGGCGGGCCCTTTTCCGCCATGCCGCGTTGTATTTTATTGAAATACACAAGATGTTCCTGCGAAAATGCGCCCCGTCTGGCGAAAAATCCCTCGCCCAGCCGGCATCTTTGGCTGTGAATACAGGTTCTTAACACGGAAAAAGAGAGAATAGAAATGATAAAGGAAAACCAGCGGCTGCTGAACCGGCTGCACGTGCTCAGCGATGGGGCCATTGTGTACCTGTCCCTGCCCATCGCGTTCTGGATACGCTTCTATCTTCTGCCCGGGGGGATCATCACGGTGCCCCTGGCCCAATACCTGGCGCTGGGAACGATCCTCACCGCCGTGCAGATCTTCGCCTTCGCGGCGTTCGGGCTGTACCAGTCTTTCCGCAAGACCCGGCTGCGCCGGGAACTGGAGAAGCTCTGGCTGGCGGGGGCACTGGTGATGGTCGTGTTGCTCAGTTTCCTGTTTGTGCAGCATTATATCGACTTTTCCCGGCTGACCCTGGTGATCTGGTTTATCCTGAGTACGGGAACGCTGAGCTGCAAGCGGGTGGCGCTGCGCCGGGGCCTGCGGTACTTCCGGCGTCGGGGATACAACCAGAAGCGGGTGCTGCTCATCGGCGGTGGGGAGATGGCCCGGGCCTACTGGGAAACGGTGCGGGGAGACCATGAACTGGGCTATATGGTGCTGGGCTACGCGTCCTCCCACCCCGAGAAGGGCTTGCGGGAATTGAAATGGCTGGGCGGATATGAGAAGCTGGGACGAGTTCTGGATCAGAACCGCCCGGACGAGGCGGTGTGCGCCATCGCGCCGGAGGATTACGGGCGGATGGCGGAGATCATCGAAGCCTGCGAGAAGGCGGGGACGAAGCTGTCCATTATCCCGTTTTACGCCAAATATATGCCGTCCAACCCCCAATTTGACGAACTGGACGGGATCCCGCTGCTGAATTTCCGGCGCATTCCGCTGGATAACTGGGCCAACGCCTTCTGCAAACGGGCCATGGATATCGTAGGGTCGCTGATCCTGATCCTGCTGACCTCGCCTATCATGCTGGTCTGCGCCATTGGGGTGAAGCTGACCTCACCTGGTCCCATTTTCTTCAGGCAGGAGCGGGTTGGCAGAGGCAAGAAGCCCTTCTATATGTATAAGTTCCGCTCCATGCGGATGAACGGCGGGGAAACCACGGCATGGAGCCGGGATCGCGATGGGCGGAGGACGAAATTCGGGGCGTTCCTGCGCAAGTTCTCGCTGGACGAGCTGCCCCAGTTCTTCAACGTGCTGAAGGGGGACATGAGTCTGGTGGGGCCCCGGCCGGAGATTCCGTACTATGTGGAAAAGTTCAAGGAGGACGTGCCGCTGTACATGGTGAAGCACCAGGTTCGGCCTGGGATCACGGGCTGGGCCCAGGTAAACGGGCTGCGGGGGGACACGTCCATCAAGGCGCGGGTGGAGCACGACGTGTACTACATCGAGCACTGGAGCCTGCTGTTTGATATCGAGATCCTGCTGACCACGGTGTTCCGGGGGAAGTTTGTAAACAGTGAGGCTCTGAACTGAGGGAGGGCGATCATGGGCGGAAAAGTGCTGTTCACGGCCTCTACCTACAGCCATATCGTGAACTTTCACCTGCCCTACCTGCGTAAGTTCCAGGAGGAGGGCTGGACGGTTCACGTGGCCTGCGGGGGCGCTCCCATGCCCATTCCGGATGTGGAGCGGGTGATTGATCTGCCCTTTGAGAAGTCCATGTGGTCCCCCAGGAATTTCAAGGCGGCCTTTCTTCTGAGGGGCGCAATGCGGCGGGAGGGCTACGATCTGATTATCACCCACACCTCCCTGGCGGCGTTCTTTACCCGGCTGGCCCTGCGGGGGCTGGGGGAGCGTCCGCAGGTGGCCAACATGGTTCACGGGTATTTGTTTGACGATGGAACTCCCTGGCTGAAGCGAAACCTGCTGCTGGGGGCGGAGCGGTGGATGGCCCCGGCAACCGACCTGGTGCTGACAATGAACCGATGGGACTACGAGGCGGCGGAACGATACCGGCTGGGACAAAAAGTGATTCAGGTTCCCGGCGTGGGGGTGGAATTCTCCCGGTTTGACGGGGTGCCGGAGGGCAGAAGGGAAACACTGCGAAGGGAATGGGGCGTGCCGGATGACGCCTTTGTTTTGATATACGCGGCGGAATTTTCCAGCCGGAAAAGCCAGCCGGTACTTATACAGGCTATGGAGCGGCTTCCGGAACAGGTGTGGCTGATCCTGGCGGGGGAAGGGACGCAGAGGGAGGAGTGCCGGACGCTGGCCCGGGCGCTGGGGCTGGAGAATCGGGTGGTGTTCCCGGGGCAGATCCGGGACATCCCCGCCTGGTATGCCATGGCGGACGCCGCCGTATCCGCCAGCCGGAGCGAGGGGCTGCCGTTCAATATCATGGAGGCCATGTACGCGGGGCTTCCGGCGGTGGCCAGCGGGGTAAAGGGGCACGCCGACCTCATCACGGACGGCGCTACAGGGCTGCTGTATCCCTATGGGAACGTGGAAGCCTGTGCGGAACAGATCCTGCGGCTGGCTGAATCGGAGCGGCTGCGGCAGGATCTGGGGCGAAACGCCAGGGCAAATGTGGAACAATATGATCTGGAGCAGGTGCTGCCCGTGGTATGGGCGCAGTATAACAGGTTGGCACGGCGGCGGGAGGCCGACGTGCAGAAAGTCTGAGGAGGAGCCGGACAGGCTGCTCAGAAGCCAAAATTATGCCATCAAGCGCTTCCGCCGGTTTCGGCGGAAGCGCTTTCTGATCCGGGGGTGGTTCCGACCGGCCGCCATGCCGACGCGGCAAAGCCCCCGCACCCCGCCTCCCGCCAAAAAAAGCGAGCCGGGGCTGAAGCGCCCCGGCTCTGAGGAATGGAGGATAGAATGAAAAAGAAAGGATGTCTCTTGCAAGTATTATAATAAAGCCCTTTCATTACAAAAGTTCGTGCGTAAGTGTTACAAAAGTATGAAATCTCGTTGCCCTCCCCCGTGCAATTCCCGCCCTGCTTCCGCCCGCAGTGAAAGGAGTGGTGCAAGCCATGCAGCAAACCGATAAGTACAAGCTCAACAAGCCCGGGGCAGACGACCCCCTCTCCGTCGCGCCGCTGAACGAAAACGCGGACAAAATCGAGGCCGCCATCCAGACCGAAACCGCCGCCCTGTCCCAGCGGATCGCCGCGCTGGAGGAGCGGCGCACCGTCCTCGTGGAGTACACCGGGGACGGAACCCAGGGCCGCGTGATCCAGACCGGTTTCACCCCCGCCGGCGGCGTGTACATCAACCCGTTTTACAACAAGGTCGCGTTCCTCGCTCCCGGCGATGCCCCGGGCCATACCCCCGCCATTGTGGAGGGTGGCGTGCTGGTGCCCAACTCCCAGCCCAACTTCCAATACAATGCGCAGGGAACCAAGTACCGCATCATCCTGTTCCGGTAAGCCGGACGTAAAAAGGCCCCCCGGGATTTTCCCGGGGGGCCTTTTTTACCGCATTGAAGCAGCTTGCCGCGTCCTTTAACTTAGATGATCGCGGTATAGATGCCGCTCGTCGCGGAGACGGTTCCGCCCGTCACAGGATCGGTGCATCTAATGATCAGGCGAACCTCATAGGTCTGGGCGCTGCCAGTAACACCGGTCACCGTATAGGACTGAGTAGTCGAAGCCCCACTGGCGATAGAGCTAATCGAAGCAGTGGCCGCCACAGTCCAAGTGTTGGTACCAGCAATACGCTTCTCCACGGTGTACGTCGGGGTCACGGCGGCGCTGCAGTTGTTGGTCACGGTGTAGGTAAGAGTGCTGCCAACCATAGACACGTTGCTCAACGCCAAGTTACCGCCAACGGTCGGGGTCACGTTCGGGTCGGTAGCCACGTAAATCTCCACGACAGCACGGTTAGTGGAGGTGCCCTCCTCGTAGACGATGGTCACGTCGTTGGTGGTGGACTTGTTCAGGTAGTCCAGAATGGCAGAATCCTGATTCACGCCCATGCCCAGGCCGATGACCTTGCTGTTGAGGGTCAGGTAGTAGGTGTTGGTGCCAT
>CASTQR010000046.1 GCA_949451265.1 uncultured Eubacteriales bacterium
TGGCCTTCCGGCACGCCTATCTGTACGACATCGCTCCCCAGCTGGGCTACCGCTGCTCCTACCGGCTCAAGGGCGAGTACGTCATGAGCGCCAACGACTTTGCCTTTGCCAAACAGCACGACGATGTGGTAGCTTGGCATTCCACCATCTGCCAGATCAACGACTGCGGGCCGGTGGAGATCCCCTACCGGGCCATTCTGCCCCAGAAGGTGGAGGGCCTGCTGTGCCCGGGACGGCACCTGTCCGCGGACAACGTGGCCATTGACTGGCTGAACCTGATCCCCCAGTGCGTGGGCACCGGGCAGGCCGCCGGCGTGGCCGCCGCCGTGGCGGTGGCGGACGGGACTACTGTCCGGGAAGTGGACATCAGGAAGGTGCAGGATATCCTGGCTGGAGAGCAGGACGTGCCTCTGCCCCGGAACGCCCACACTGATCCATCGTACACCCGGTGCTGCCAGGAGCACGAGTACGGCCTGTATACTGCCATGGCGAAGAAGGCAAGAGAGACGGCGGGCATCACCGACTTCCGCCAATGGTAAATGAAACAGCTCCCGCCCCGGTTTCGGGGCGGGAGCTTCTCAATCTTGCACCGGGGTTCTACGGGGAGCTTGTAAAGCTTGGCATTTGGGTATCTCAAGCCGTGAAATAGGACATTTTCAGTAATTCCAGCCTTGTTCAGCAAGCTTTTGTGTAGCCTTCCGGTGCAGTTTGGGCCGTAGAGCTTTCCGGTCACCGGGGAAGGGAACATGATCGGGCTTTCTCTCTGCGACAGGGTTTATCCAAGCAGCCCCAAAGCCCCCCACCAGAACACGGCGCACACCACGGTGACCAGCACCGCGCCCAGCAGCGGCAGGGATATTTTCAGCGTCTCCCGCTGGGTATACATCCCGTTTTCCTCCCCCTGGCCCACCAGCATATTCAGGTGGTGGAAGGGCAGGCAGTAGTGTCCCGCCACGCTGAGGTAGACGATCCCGATGACCGCCAGAGGGGACAGTCCCGTCCCCGCCGCCACGGACAAAAAGGCGGGAATGGTCACCCCCATCACCGCGATAACCGAACCCATCAGCATATGGACGGCCACGGACAGTCCGGAAATGCACAGGGCTGTCAGGATCGGGCTGTCCGGCATGGCGGCGGGGAGAAGGGTGTCCGCGATCCAGGCGTTCATGCCGGTGGCCGCTCCCACCCTGCCGATGGCGATGGCGGCGGTGAGAAACACCATCACGTGGACGGGGACCTCCCCCCAGTCCTTCGCCTCCAGAACGCCCCCCACCACGGGCATACTCATCAGCATGGCGATCAGAAGGGTGATCCAGCCGATGTCCAGCCCGGTGATACCGTTGGTGAGCCACAGGGCAATGGCGATGATCACCCAGATCAGGGTGCGCAGCTCCCGTTCCGTCAACCGGCCCAGCTTGGCCTGGGCGGCGCGGATCTCCTCCAGCTCCAGCTTCACCGGGGCGGAAGGGCGGAACAACAGCAGGATGAGCCCCAGGGTGAGGGCGCTGAGGAGCAGGGCCGGAGGGCCGATGACCTGGAGCCAGCGCAGGAAGCTGACCTCCTCCCCGGCGCAGCTGGCGGCCAGGGGGTTGATGGTGGCGTCCCCGGTGAGGAAGATCAGGGAGACGGGCACCGAAGCGGCAAACACGGTGAAGCCGATGATTGTTCCATCCTCCCTTGGGATACGGGCGGAGCGGATCACCACCAGCATCACGGACATAATGAGAAACGCCCGGGGCCAGGGATGGGGAATCAGCAGGGAGAGGATCAGGGTCAGCGCGAAGATGGACACCAGGATACTCCGCCAGCCCCGGACAAAGCGGAGGATGAACCAGTAGCTCAGCCGCTCACCCAGTCCGGAGCCCCGCACCGCCGACGCGATGAGGTAGGCCCCCGCCACCAGCCAGATGGTGGAACCTGTCCAGCCGGAGAAGATCACCGCGGGCTCCGCCACCTTGAACAGGCACAGCAGCATGAGGTACACGCCGCTGATGTAGCCGGACTGGGCGATCTGCGCCGCCCACCACACCACCGTCATCAGGGTCAGCCCCAGGCAGAGCTGTCCCTCCCTGGACAGCCCCTCCAGGGGCAGCAGGCACAGGACAGCGCACAGAGTGATCCCGCCAAAAAATCCGGTGGCCTTGCCATACCGTTTCATGATCCCGCACCCTTACAGCTGGAGGCCCATCTTTTCCTCTCGGAAAATCCGGGCGTCCATGGGCTTGATCTCGTCGGCCAGCAGGGGGCGGAACTCCATCCGGGCCAGCACATCCCGCTCCAGATCCGCGCCGGGGGCCAGCTCGGTCAGCATAATGCCGCCCTCTGCCAGCTTGAATACGGCCCGCTCCGTAATGTAGGTGACCTCCTGGCCTGTTTTCCGGGCGTAGTCGGCGGAGAAGGTGACCTGCTGCACCCGCTTGATAAACTTCACGCCGGGGCCGTCCTGGACGATATCCAGCCTGCCGTCCCGCACGCCGATCTGGCTCTTTCCCGCGGTGAAGCCGCCCAGGAAAAACACCCGGGGCGTGTTCTGGGAGATGTTGATAAATCCGCCGGGGCCGGGACAGCGGGGGCCAAATTTTGATACGTTCACGTTGCCGAACTGGTCGATCTCCGCCGCCCCCAGGAAGGTCATGTCCAGGAAGCCGCCGTCGTAGAGGTCAAAGGTGTCGCAGATGGAGTTGATGACCTCCGGGTTCATGGAGCCTGCAAAGCCCACCCCCTCCACCGGCACCCCGCCGATGGGGCCGGACTCCAGGGACAGGGTGGTGTGGGGGGCGATGCCCTCCTCGTTGGCCACAGAGCCCACCCCGGAGGGGATGCCGATGCCCAGGTTGATGACGCAGCCCCGGCGCAGTTCCAGGGCCCCACGGCGGGCGATGACCTTGCGCACCCCCATGGGCATGGGGGCGATGGCCCCCACGGGGCAGCGGGTCTCCCCGGTGAGGGCGGGCTGGTAGCCTGTGCCCGCGTAGTTCTGCATATGCAGCTCCGGAGAGGGGGCCTTTACCACGTAGTCCACCAGGGTGTTGTGTATCCGCACCTTCCGGGGGTGGATGCTCCCCCGCTGAACCACATCCTCCACCTGTACCACCACCGTGCCGCCACTGTTATGGACGGCGGCGGCGATCTCCAGCTCGGTGCCGGTGAGCCCCTCGTGTTCGATGGAGATATTGCCGTCCTCGTCGGCATAGGTGCCCCGCAGGAAGCAGATATCCAGGGGAAAAGCGGGGTAGAACAGGTACTCAGACCCGTTCAGCTCGATGAGCTGAACCACCCCCCGGCCCTGGTTCCGCGCCCTGGCGTTGGCCTTGCAGCCCTCGCTCCGGGGGTCGGCAAAGGTGCCCAGGCCCACGCTGGTGATCACACCCGGCTTCTTCCCGGCGATGGCCCGGAACAGCTGGGCCACCACCCCCAGGGGCAGGGTATAGGCCGCCAGCTTGTCCGCCGCGGCCATGGCGCTGATTTTCGGCGGGTTGGCCAGATGTCCGGCGATGATGGTGTCAATGAGCCCCTCCCTGGCGATGCGGTTCATGCCCAGATCGGCCTGGGAGTTGTCGCCGGTGCTGATGCCGGTGACCACGGTGAGCCCGAGAGGGCGGCCCGTCTCCTGGAACCGCTGGGACAGGGCCTCCAGCAGGGCGTCCGGCCCGCAGTAGGAGCCAAAGCCCCCCAGGGCCACGGTGGACGCGTCCTTGACCAGCTCCGCCGCCTCCCGCGGGGTGATAAAGTTTGTCATACAAGCATCTCCTTTTCTCAAAGCATAGGCGAATCAGCTTCCTATGCCTGTATATGACGCAAAAAAGATGCCAACCCTTAAATAGGAGGCGGAGAGGTGGAATCCGCCGGGAAATGCCGGAAAAAGAGATGTTGATAGATTGAAAAGTCGGGGCAAAATCTACACATGACTAATGCATGTGTTTTGAAATTCCTACATTTTCTGTTGACAGGCCACTCAGAACTGTGGTATTTTTCAAGCAGGAGGGGATAGCCGTGCCGGATAACAAGACATACGGGCTCAGCCGGCGCATGGAGCCGGAGGCGCTGAAGGCACTGATGCAGCAGGCGCTGATCAATCTGGGCGAGGTGGTGCTGCTGGATGAGGAAGGGCGTATGGTATACATCAGCGAGGAGTACGCCAGAAACATGGGGATCTCCATTGAGGAGTCCCTGGACCGCCCGGTGGAGGACGTGATCGAGGACACCTGTCTCCACCGGGTTCTTCGCAGCGGGAAAGCGGAGCAGGGCGGCACCTATTACCGCCAGGGCGAAGTATTTTTCGTCAACCGCTTCCCCATCTGGGAGAGCGGGAAAGTGGTGGGCCTCGTGGCCCAGGCGGTGCTGAGCAGTGTGCTGGAGGACAAGGTCCAGGAGGCGGTGGGGGGCTTTGCCAGAGAGCTGAACTACTACAAAAACAAGCTCCACCAGATATCCGCTCCCAAGAGCACCCTGGATACGATTGTGGGGGACAGCCTGGTGATACGGGATCTCAAGGAATCCCTGCATATGGTAGCCCGCACCCGGTCCTCTGTGCTGATCACCGGCAAGAGCGGCACGGGCAAGGAGGTATTCGCCGGGGCGATCCACAACCTCAGCAGCCGTCGGGACAAAGCGTTTATCCGGCTTAACTGCGCCGCCATCCCGGACAACCTGCTGGAGTCGGAGCTGTTCGGCTATGAGGGGGGCGCCTTCACCGGAGCCCTGCGGGGCGGCAAAATCGGGGACTTCGAGGCCGCCAACGGCGGCACCCTGTTTTTGGACGAGGTGGACTCCCTGTCCGTCAATATGCAGGCCAAGCTGCTGCGGGCCATCCAGGAGCGGGAGATCAAGAAGGTGGGCAGCACCAAGCCCATCCCCATCGACGTGCGCTTCATCTTCGCCACCAACAAGGATCTCCACCAGATGGTGAAGGACGGCGCCTTCCGGGAGGATTTTTACTACCGCATCAATGTGATCAACCTCCACCTTCCCCCGCTGAAGGATCGGCGGGAGGACATCCCCCCTCTGGTAAATAATTTCATCGAGAAGCTTAACCGGGAGCTGGGGCGCAACGTGCGGGAGATAACGCCGGAGGCCATGGCTGTTTTGGAGGCCTATGACTGGCCGGGGAACATCCGGGAGCTGGAGAACTGCGTGGAGCGGGCGTTCAACTATGTCACCGGAAGCGTGGTAGAGGCCCGGCACATTGTCCTGCCCGGGCAGGAGAGCTTGAGGGCGCAGCTTCCGGCTATCCCAGAGGGTGAAACGCTGAAGGAGGTTCGCGGCCGGGCGGAAAAGACGGCCATTCAGCAGATGCTTCAAGTGTGCGGCGGAAACAAAAAGGAGACGGCGGAGCGGCTGGGCATTGACCGGAGCATCCTCTACGACAAAATGAAACGGTACGGGCTCTGAGCGTGATTGGGCATTGTGCATGAAAAAACCGACGCGGGGGAAAACCGCGTCGGTTTTTTTCGACAGTTTTTTCCGAAACGTCTTTGGTGCTGTACAGAGGAAAGACTGCCAGCAAAAATTTTCGAAAGTCCAAAAGGCAGGCGGCGCAGGACTTCCCCCTTGTGCGACACATGAAGCGGAGGGCAGCGGGGAAAGTTGGCATTAGCTTTGCGAGTTTAGAAAAGGCAGCTGCGGCCAACGCCGCGAAAAATGAAAGAGAGGGATCGCTATGGAACAGCAAAAACTGTCAATGCCAACCTCAAAGCTGGTGAAAATCCTGGTGTGTCTTGCCATTGTGGCGGCATTCTGGGTGATGCCGGCCCCGGAGCCGCTGACCGCGGGTGGAATGAAGGTCATCGGCGTGTTCATCGCCACGGTGCTTCTGCTCAGCACGGTGGACACGGTGTGGCCCGCCATCCTGGCCGTGGCCCTGCTGGGCCGCACCGGGGTGGTCAGCGTCAACGAGGCCATCGCCGGCACCCTGGGCAGCTGGATCGTCTACTTCGTGCTGATGAGCTTTGTCATGACCTATGCCCTGAACAAGTCGGGCTTCACCGATCGGCTGGTGGCCAAGTTCATGAGTATGAAGTTTGTCAGCAAAAGCCCCTGGACTTTCACCATCTCCATGGCCACCATTGGTCTGACCCTGGCCTGCTTCATGGATCAGGTGCCCGCCGCCTCCTTCATGCTGATGTTCGCCAACAAGGTGTATGAGGAGCTGGGCTATACCAAGAAGGACGCTTACCCTCACATCGCCAACATCATCGTGATTTACGCTGTGATCATCGGCGGCGCCATGACCCCCATCTCCCACTCCCTGGCCCTGCTGGGCATGGGCATCTATGAGACCGCCGTGGGCGCGCCCATGAGCCTGTTTACCTACCTGTCCTTCGGCGTGCCCACCGGACTGGTGCTGTATGTGATCTTCGTAGTCATCATGCGCCTGACCTGCGGCGGGGTGGACATGGGCAAGTTCAAGGACTTCGACGTGCAGCGGGTGCTGAAGCAGCAGGAGAAGATGCAGGCCCGTGAGCTGGTCACCGTTATTGTGTTCTTCGGCACAGTGGTTATGTGGATGCTGCCCGGCGTGGCGGGCCTGTTCACAAACGCCGCCTGGGTCAAGACCCTCAACGGCTTCGGCATCACCTTCTGGGCCATTATCTCCGTGGTGCTGATGTCTGTGATCAGCGTCAACGACGAGCCCATCATCGATTTGAAGGAGGTCTTTAACAAGCAGACCAACTGGGGCATTCTGGTGTTTATCGCCATCGGCGTGTATCTGGGCAGCGCTCTGTCCAACGAGGCCACCGGCCTGAACGCCTGGATCACCGCCAACATCAGCCCCCTCACCACCGCCGTGGCCCCCATCGTAGTGGTGCTGATCATCACCACCGCCGGGGTGTTCCTCACCAACTTCGCCTCCAACGTGTCCACCATCACGGTGATGACGGGTGTGGGCGTGGCAGTGGCCCTGGCCAGCAATGGGGCCATCAACCCGGCAGGCATAGCCCTGTGCACCACCATGGCGGGCTCCTGCGCTTACCTTATGCCCTCCTCCTTCGCCTGCATCGCCATGCTCCACGGCAACGAGTGGAGCGACAGAAAGAAGGTCTATGTCTACGGCCTCGTTATGTGTGTCCTCAGCTCCCTGGCCATCGGCCTGGTGGGCTATAACATCGGCTGCGCCCTGGCGGGCTGACAAAAGCCGACCCAACATCATTTACCAATTCAATTTTTTGGAAAGGAAGATACATCATGGCAAAGCGTAAAATCATCATCACTGTGGCTCAGACCGGCGCCTTCCACGGCAAGGAGGCCAACCCCAACATTCCCCTGACACCCCAGGAGATCGCTGACTCCGCTTACGACTGCTACAACGCCGGCGCCGCCATCGTCCACATCCACGCCCGGGACAAGGAGGGACTGTCCACCAACGATCCCAACGTCTACAACGAGATCGGCTCCAGGATCCGCGCCAAGTGCAATCTGGTCACCCAGTATTCCACCGCCCCCGCCAACCGGGCGGGCACCGGCGCCGAGGACGGCATGAAGCTGCTGTACGATCCCAATCTGGTGAAGCCCGATATGTGCTCTCTGGACTGCTCCCTGATCTCCACCAGCTGGGACGGGCGCACCTTCGTCTACGAGTGGTTCCGCGACTTCCTGCTGAAGTACGCCAAGATGATGAAGGACATGGGCATCAAGCCCGAGCTGGAGTGCTTTGAGCCCACCGCTGTGGAGGACGTGTTCAATATCCTCCAGCCCGCCGGGGTGCTGGACGATCCCGTCTCCCTGTCTTTCGTCATGGGCATGGACAAGATCAGCCAGGGCGCCATTTCCTTCTCCGAGGAGAATATCGACTTCATGATCCGCAAGCTGCCCAAGGACCGCTTCGTGAACTTCAGCACCATCTCCATCGGCGCGAAGAACCACGTCCCCGGCATGGCCATGACCGTCCTCAAGGGCGGCGGCGCCCGTGTGGGCATGGAGGACAATATCTACTACGGTCCCGGCGAGCTCCTCAAGAGCAACGCCCAGATGGTGGAGCGCGCTGTGCGTATCATCCGGGATCTGGGTTTCGACGTGGCCACTCCCGACGAGGCCCGTGACATCCTCAAGATTCCCCACCTGAGCTGAGAGACCTGAAAAACAGGCCGGCGCTGCCCGTCAGTGCCGGCCTGCCATTCAATAAGGAGGGCGACCTGTGGAACGAGAACAAATTCCGCCCCTGACCAGCATAGACCGGATCTCCAACCAGGTGATCTGGAAGGGCTGCGGCTATTCCGATCATGACCTGGGCCGGCCCATCATCGGGATTGCCAACGCCTTTTCCGATATGGTTCCGGGGCACACCAACCTGCGGGAGCTGGCCCGTCAGGTGAAATACGGCATATACCGGGCGGGGGGCGTGCCCGCTGAGTTCGGCGTCATCGCCTGCTGTGATGGGCTGGCCGGGGGGCACGGCGGAAATAATTATGTGCTGCCCTCCCGGGACAACATCGCGGACAGCATTGAGATCATCGCCAGCGCCCACCGGCTGGACGGGCTGGTGCTGCTGGGGAGCTGCGACAAGATTGTGCCCGGAATGCTGATGGCGGCGGCCCGGCTGGATCTGCCCTGCATTTTTGTGGCGGGGGGCGGTATGCTCTCCGGCCCAGACTGCTGCGGCCAGGAGAAGCCGGACACCACCTCCGTCAGCGAGGCCATGGGCCGGATGCAGGTGGGGGAGCTGACGGAGGGGGAGGTGTTGCGCATTGCCGACCTGTGTGCCCCCACCTGCGGCTCCTGCCAGTTTATGGGCACGGCCAACAGTATGTGCTGTATGGCGGAGGCCATGGGCATGAGCCTGCCGGGGAGCGCCCTGATCCCGGCGGTATACAATGAACGGCTTCGCGCTGCCTTTGCCAGCGGCGAGCGGGCCGTCCAGATGGTGCGGGAGGGGCTGACTGCCCGGAAGATTCTCACCCAAAAGGCCATTGAGAATGGGATCATGCTGATGATGGCGGTGGGCGGCTCCAGCAACACGGTGATCCACGCCTGCGCCCTGGCCCACGAGCTGGACATCGACGCGAGAAAGGTTATCAATGCCTTTGATCGCTATAGCGGGGAGGTTCCCCTGCTGGCCAAGATCAACCCCGCCACCCACCAATATGACGCGGCAGATCTCTATCAGGCGGGGGGCGTACCCGAGGTGATGCGGCGCATGACAGGGAAACTCCATCTGGATCAGTTTACCGTCACCGGGCGGACAGTGGGGGAGAACCTGGAGAGCGCACCGCTTCCCCAGGCCCCAATGCCGGATCTGATCCGCACCATGGACAATCCCCACAGCACACTGGGCGGGCTGTCCATCCTTCGGGGGAATCTGGCTCCGGATACCGCCGTCTCCAAACCTGCGGCCATTCTGCCGGAAGCCCGCCGCTTCACAGGCAAGGCCATTTGCTTCGACTCGGAGGACGCATGCACTGCGGCCATCGAGGCCCGGCGGGTGAAGCCGGGGCACGTGGTGGTGATCCGGTATGAGGGTCCCCGGGGCGGGCCGGGGATGAAGGAGCTCTACAAGCCCATGAAAACCCTTTGCGGACAGGGACTGGCCGCCTGTACCGCCCTTATCACCGACGGGCGCTTTTCCGGCACCAACAGCGGCTGCTTTGTGGGGCACATCTCCCCGGAGGCTGCCGCCGGAGGGCCCATCGCTTTGGTGGAGGACGGCGATGAGATCACCATCGACGTGATGGAAAAAACACTCACCCTCCACGTGGAGGACGAAGAACTGGCCCGCCGGAGGGCCAGCTGGATCTACCGCCCCAAACCTGCGGGCGGATATCTGAAACGGTACGCGTCGATGGCCTCCTCCGCCGACCGAGGGGGCGTACTGCTGACGCCGGACGAAGCGGAATCAGAAAGGAGCGGCATGGATGAAAGAACTGATTGAATACGGCATTGACCAC
>CASTQR010000047.1 GCA_949451265.1 uncultured Eubacteriales bacterium
CATGGCCCAGCACCCGGACGCCCCCATCAAGATCGCCTGCACCGACCCGGACGCCTCCCAGGTGGCCATACCCATGCCCAAGGGGGCGGACAGCGACGCCCTGCGGGCCGCCATTGACAAGGCGTTAGGCGAGCTGGCGTCGGAGGGGACGCTGACGGAGCTGTCTATGAAGTACTTCGGCCTGGACATCTCCAAGGGGAGCTGACATGGATCCGCTGACGCTGGAGACGGCGGCCCTGTCCGGGGACGGGCGGGCGCTGGTCATTCTGGACCAGACCCTGCTGCCGGGGGAGGTCAAATACCTGTCCCTGACGGAGACGGACGAGATCGTGGAGGCCATCCGCGCCCTGCGGGTGCGGGGGGCTCCGGCCATCGGGGTGGCGGCGGCCTACGGGCTGTATTTAGCCGCCCGGCGGCTGGACACGGGGGACATGGACCAGTTCCTGTCCGGCCTGCGGGCGGCGGCGGACACCCTGAACGCGTCGCGGCCCACCGCCGTCAACCTGTCCTGGGCCCTGGCCCGGATGGTGCGGGCGGCGGAGGCCAGCCGCGCCCTCCCCGTGGACGAGGTCAAGGCCCTGCTGCGGGCCGAGGCGGACGCCATCCGGACGGAGGACATCGCCATCAGCCGGGAGATCGGGCGGCTGGGCTTCGGCCTGCTGCGGCCCGGGGACGGCATCCTCACCCACTGCAACGCCGGAACGCTGGCCACGGCAAAATACGGCACCGCCCTGGCCCCCATCTACGCTGCTTTAGAGGCGGGCTGGACGGATCTGCGGGTGTACTGCGACGAGACACGGCCCCTCTTGCAGGGGGCGCGGCTCACCGCCTTCGAGCTCCAGTCCGCCGGGGTGGACACCACCCTGATCTGCGACAATATGGCCTCCCT
The DNA here is from genome assembly GCA_949451265.1 of uncultured Eubacteriales bacterium. The sequence continues at coordinate 890 of CASTQR010000047.1, forward strand.
CACCATGAGGCGGGGGAAGGTGGACATCGTATTCGTGGGCTGCGACCGGGTGTGCGCCAACGGGGACTTCGCCAACAAGATCGGCACCAGCGGCGTGGCCATCCTGGCGAAACACTACGGCATCCCCTTCTACGTGTGCGCCCCGTCCTCCACCATCGACATGGGGCTGGCAGGCGGGGATCAGATCCCCATCGAGGAGCGGCCCGCCGGGGAGGTCACCGAGCTGTGGTACGCCCGGCGGATGGCCCCGGAGGGGGTGAAGGTGGACAACCCCGCCTTCGATGTGACGGATCACGCCCTGGTGACGGGCTTCATCACGGAGAAGGGCATCGCCTACCCGCCCTTCGACAAGGCGTTCCGGGACTTTGGGTTTTGAGATGGGGGCGGCTCTATGAGAGAATATCTGCGGGGGCAGATCACCCCCTACTATGAGACGGACAGTGAGCTGCTCCTGCTGGGGGACACCCTGGAGCTGCTGAAAAAAATCAGGCCGGGGACGGTGGATCTGATCTTCGCCGACCCCCCGTACTTTCTGAGCAACGGCGGGATCACCTGCCAGGGGGGCAGAATGGTGTCCGTCAACAAGGGGGACTGGGACAAGGCCCCCGCCGTGGCGGACAAGCACCGCTTCAACCGGAGGTGGATCAGGCTGTGCCGCCAAATCCTGGCCCCCAACGGCACCATCTGGATCAGCGGCACCCTCCACAACATCTACAGCATCGGGCTGGCCCTGGAGCAGGAGGGGTTCAAGATCCTCAACAACATCACCTGGGAAAAGACCAACCCGCCCCCCAACCTGGCCTGCCGGTGCTTCACCCACAGCACGGAGACGGTGATCTGGGCCCGGAAGGACGAGCCCAAGGCCAGGCACCTGTTCCACTACCAGCTGATGAAGGAGCGCAACGGCGGCAAACAGATGAAGGACGTGTGGACGGGGCCGCTGACCCCAGCCGCGGAGAAGCGGCAGGGGAAGCACCCCACCCAGAAGCCGCTGTACCTGCTGGAGCGGATTTTAGAGGCGTCCAGCGAGCCGGGGGATCTGGTGCTGGACCCCTTCTGCGGCAGCTCGTCCACCGGGGTGGCGGCCAAGGCCCTGGGGCGGCGGTATATCGGGATTGACAGCCAGGAGGAGTATCTGGAGCTGTCCCGGCGGCGGCTGGAGGAGCGGATTCCGGGGGCGTAAAGGAAGCGCCGGGAGGCAATGCCTCCCGGCGCGTTTTGCGTTTGTTTGGTTCTCAGCCAGCCCCGTCCTCCTCGTCCTCCTTCAGGTTTTCCAGGGCCACGCGGGCGGCTTCGATCACAAAGGCGGAAAAGGTCACGTTGGTGCCGCGGATGGCTTCCTCGATCTGTTCAATGACATCATTGGGGAAGCGCACGGATTTTGAGGTTGTGTCCGGGATCACGGGCAGCTTGAATTTTTTCATGTTGTTCACCACGCATTACAATTTGCTCTTTACAATGTATTGCATTACGTGATATAAATATACAAAACAGAAATAATATTTTTGTTTTACGACTGTTTTACAAGGAGGACGCGGCAATGAAACTCTTTCAAATTGTACTGGCCAACCTGATCCGCGGCGGCAAAGTCACAGTGGAACTCCCGAACATCGATCTGGACAAGCTGCGCGGCGCCACCCGCCACTACTATGAGAACCTGCTGGAGCAGATTCAGGGCATCCTATACGCGGATGACATGACCGACGGGGAAAAGCTGGCGGAGATTCAAACGCTGGTGGAGCAGGGGGAGGAGTTCTAAAATTTTTCTTGACAAGCCAGTTAGCCTATGCTATCCTATTGTTGGTTAGCAAAGGCAAACTCCTTGCCGGACTACTCCTCCCGTGTTTGAACCGAGCCAGGGCCCGCGCCATACGGCGCGGGCCCCGGTGTCTCTTACCACTTGTTCTCCACCTTTTCCGCGAACCCCATGAGATCCCTCACCTGGATCCGCGTCCCGTCGTCCAGCACCGCCGTCCCGGTGAACCGCCCGAACACCTGGTGCTGGTCGCTCTTGATCAGCTTCACGTCGGTGCAGGACGCCCGGTCGATGACCGGCCGGAACTCCATCTCAAACCGCCCGTCGTCGCTGGTCATGTGCCACACCCGCATGTAGCACTCCTTGCCGTTCCGCAGGGGGATGCCGAAGTCCACCTTGGACAGCTTGTGGGCCTTTCCCTTGTAAAAGAGCATATTTTCCGTGGCGGCGGAGGTGTCCCCGAAGCCGTAGCCGATGTTGAAGCCGAAGTCCGCCCCGTCCGCCAGGCCGGAGGCGGAGCCCCAGTACCAGGTGTTGTGGTACGTCCACACGCCCCGGCCCCAGTCCAGCACGGCGAAGGAGTCGTCCGGGCGGAAGGAGTACAGGTCGTCCCCGATGCGCACGGTGCCCTGGGCCCGCATACAGTTGATCTTCTGGTTGTAGTAGAAGTGCCCCGGCTTATGGAAGGGGGTGCAGATCACCAGGGACTCCTCCGGTTCGTCCGTCAGGGTGAGGCGGACGTCGATGGGCTCCCGGCCCCGGAAATTGTCCATGTGGGCGGTGAGCTGGCGTTTGCCGTCCGCCACCTGGAACAGCAGGGCGTGGCGCTTGCCGGAGCTGGCGGTGATGCCGGCGGACGAGGTGGACGGCAGGCCCGTGCGGCCCATGGGGAAGGGGGACATGGGGCTTTTCGTGATCTCCCAGGGCTTGTCCTCGAAGGACAGGAAGGAGATGGAGTCCAGCCCCATATAGCTGTTGTCCGCCACGGTGAGGGCCACGCCGTAGCGGTCGTTGCCGATGTAGTAGTAGTCCCACTCCTTGAGGCGGGTGAGGCCGCCCCGCACCTTTTTCCGGTCGTACACGGGCAGGAGCTTCTTGGCGTACCCGGCCTGGGTCAGGTTCCCCTGTTCGTCCAGCAGGGGGATGGCTTGCGTGATCTCGACCTGCATCAGAGCACCTCCTCAATGATAGCGGCCCTCGTGCTTGCCCTGTGGCGGGTAGATCTTTCCAACAGTATAACACATCTGGACGCAAAAGCCAAGTCACAAACCGGTCAAATCAAAGGCGGGGATGAAGCCCTCCCCGGTACTGTCCAGCTCCTGGACGTAGCCAGACAGCCCTAAGTTTTCCATGTACTCCCTGGCAGAGCGCAGCTCGGAGGGGCGCAGGGGGCGGGCCAGCTCCGGGAAGCCGTCCAGCTTCCCCACGGGGGTGTACTGGGCCATGAGGGAGAACAGCACTGCCCCGGCGGGGAAGCTGTCCGCCGCCCAGTCCATCACCGCCTTGGCCTCGTTTACCCGCCCGGGGAGGAGCAGGTGCCGGATCAGCACGCCGCTTTTCAGCAGGCCGCCCTCCAAGCGGACGGGCCCCCGCTGGCGGTACATCTCCAGGATAGCGGACTTGGCGTACTCCGGGTAGTTGGCCGCGCCGGAGTATTTTTCCGCCAGCTCCGGGGTGACGTATTTCAGGTCGGGGAGGTACACGTCCACCCTGCCCTCCAGCGACCGCAGCGTGTCCGCCCGCTCGTAGCCGCCGCTGTTCCACACCACGGGCAGGCCGTTGGGGACGGGGCGCTCCAGCACGCGGGCCAGGGCGCGGGTGAAGTGGGTGGGGGTGACCAGCTCGATACAGGACGCGCCCTGATCGGCGAGACGCTGAAAGGCGGCATACAGCTCATCGTCCGTCATGGGCCTGCCGAAGCCCTCCCGGCTGATGGGGGCGTTCTGGCAGAACACGCAGCCCAGGGTACAGCCGGAGAAGAACACCGTCCCCGCCCCGGTTTCCCCGGAGATGCAGGGCTCCTCCCAGAGGTGGAGGGCGGCCCGGGCACAGACGGGGACGGCGGGCATCCGGCAGAAGCCCTCGCCGTGGTTCTCGTCCCGCAAGGCTCCGCAGTTCCGGGGGCACAGGGAACAGGGGAAGGCTTCCTGATGTTTCGCGTGAAACATATGTTTTAGTCCCCGGCGGGCTTGGGGAGCTCGGGGCCTAAATTCCCCTCCTTCCAGTGGCGGCGGCACAGGCCGATGTAGCAGTCGTTGGCCCCTAAGACCACCTGCTCCCCCTCCTTCAGCACCGTGCCGTGTTCGTCAAACCGGGCGTTGCAGGTGGCCTTCCGGCCGCACCAGCAGATGGTTTTGACCTCCTCGATGATGTCCGCCCAGGCCAGCAGGGCCTCCGAGCCTGGGAACAGCCGCCCGCTGAAGTCCGCCCGCAGGCCGTAGCAGATCACGGGGACGTTGAGCCTGTCCACCAGGTCGGTGAGGTACTCCACCTGCTCCCGGGTGAGGAACTGGGCCTCGTCCACGATGACGCACTGCCAGGTTTTGACCTCGCCGTCGGGCATCTGTTCCAGCTCCTCGAACCAGACGCAGGGATAGCGCAGGCCCATCCGGGAGTTCACCACCCGCTCCCCCTCCCGCTGGTCCAGGGCGGGCTTCACCATCAGGGCCCGCTGGCCCCGCTCCTCGTAGTTATACCGCACCATCAGCGCGTTGGCGGACTTGCTGGAGCCCATCACGCCGTAGCGGAAATACAGCTTTGCCATGTCAATCCATCCCCCTCAAATGTTCTCCAGCCAGCCGCAGCGCCCCCTCGAAGGCGTTGGGCACGGCGTAAGTATGTTCTAATTCCTGCCCGCTGGCCCACACCCAGCCGGGGGGCAGGGCAGCCGACGCGGCCTGGACGATTTGAATGGTCATGTGCCATTCGATGTGGGTGAAGATATGCTTCGCCTGTCCGCCGTAGTCCACGGACAGGGGGACGATGCCCCAGTCCGGCGGCGGGGGGCCGTCCCCCAGCTCGTTGGGGAACTCCCACAGCCCCGCCAGCAGGCCCCTGTCAGGGCGGCGGCGGATGGCCGCGCGTTTTTTGCGGAGGATCACCCACACCGTCCGCTCCTCCACCCGGCGGGGCTTCTTGGCGGCTTTGACGGGCAGCTCCCCCGCCCGATCCTGGGCCAAAGCGGTACAGAAGCCCCTGGCGGGGCAGGTGCCGCACAGCGGAGCCCCGTTGGGCAGGCAGACGGTGGCCCCCAGCTCCATCAGCGCCTGGTTGAAGATGCCCGGCGCGTTCAGCGGCATCACCGCCGCCACCGCCGCCGTCACCTTCTTCTTCATCTGAGGCGCGGCGATGTCCCCGCCGTCCCCGCAGATCCGGGCGTACACCCGCAGCACGTTGCCGTCCACGGCGGGCACCGCCTGCCCGAAGGCGATGGAGCAGATTGCCCCGGCGGTGTAGTCCCCCACCCCCGGCAGGGCGCGGAGGTTGGCATAGTCCGCCGGGAACTGTCCGCCGTAGTCCTCCACGATGACCCGCGCGGCCTTTTGCAGGTTCCGGGCCCGGTTGTAGTAGCCCAGGCCCTGCCACAGCTTGAGAAGCCGTTCCTCCGGAAGCGCCGCCAGGGCGGACACGTCCGGGGCCTCCTCTAAAAAGCGGCGGTAGTAGCCCAGCACCGCCGCCACCCTGGTCTGCTGGAGCATGATCTCCGACAGCCACACGTGGTAGGGGGTGGGGTCGTCCCGCCAGGGGAGGGAGCGGGCATTGTCCCGGAACCACTCCAGCAGGGGGAGGGGCAGCTTGTCCAACGGGTTCACGGCGGGCCTCCTTGGGGTTTGTTTGGGAACAGTGTACCATATTTGGGGTATGGTTGCAACGGCGGGCGAAAAAAAGAATGACAGGCCGGGGGTTTCGGTGTATAATAGCCGCAGGACGGCGCTCCGCGCCTGTGCTATAATGTTGGCAAAAGGAGGGGATTCGCGATGAAGATCGGGATGTGGATGCTCATGCTGGTGTGCAATCTGATCGTCCCGGCGGTGGTGATCTGGTACGGGCGGCGGTTCGAGAGAAACCCGCCGAAGGAGCCAAACGCCTGGTTCGGCTACCGCACCACCCGCTCCATGAAAAGCCGGGACGCCTGGAACTTTGCCCAGCGGAAGATGGGGCAGGTCTGGGGGCGGTGGGGGCTGGTGATGCTGCCCGTAGTGCTGGCGTGCCAGGGGCTGACCCTGCTGTGCCCCGACGTGGAGTCCATGTGCCTGTGGAGCCTGCCCATCACGGCGGCGGAGGTTGTGATCCTGCTGCTGTCCATGATCCCGGTGGAACGGGCGCTGAAGGAGAACTTTGACGGGAACGGACGGAGAAAGTAGGGGAACAGAATGCCTTACGGCGCGAAAAACGGGACGGTGAACGGGACGGATTACGTGGCCTTCGGCAGGGGGGAGCGGGCGCTGGTGCTGATCCCCGGCCTGGGGGACGGCCTGCGCACGGTGAAGGGGATGGCCCTGTCCTTCTCCTGGCTGTACCGGGAGTACGCCGGGGAGTACCGGGTGTACGTGTTCAGCCGGAGAAACGATCTACCGGAGGGCTTCACCATCCGGGACATGGCGGAGGATCTGAAGGGGGCCATGGACGCTCTGGGCGTCGCCCGGGCGGACGTGCTGGGGGTGTCCCAGGGGGGCATGATCGCCCAGCACCTGGCGGCGGCCCACCCGGAGGCGGTAGGGCGGCTGGCGCTGGCGGTGACCGCGGCCTGGGCCAACCCCACCGTCCAGGCCGTCGTCGGCCAGTGGGTGGAGTGGGCGGAGGCGGGGGACTATGGAAGCATCGTCACCGACACCGCCGAGAAGATGTATTCGGATCGAAAGCTGCGGCTGTACCGGCCCCTCTACCCCGTCCTGCGCCGGGTGGGGCGGCCCAAGAGCCTGCGCCGCTTCCTCATACAGGCCAACGCCTGCCTGGGCCACGACGCCCGGGGGGAGCTGGGCCGGATCCAGTGCCCCGCGCTGGTCATCGGCGGGGCGCGGGACAGGGTGGTGGGGGACGGGCCGGCGGAGCTGGCGGGGCTGATCCCCGGCGCGGAGCTCTACGTCTACCCGGAGCTGGGCCACGGGGCCTACGAGGAGGCCGGGGATTTCAACAGGCGGGTGCTGGACTTCCTCACCCGCCGCAGATAAGGAGGGATCGCCATGCGGGCGGTTGTGACCCGGGTGAAGAACGCCCGGGTGGAGATTGAGGGCAAGGTGAACGGGGCCATTGAACAGGGCTTTCTGGTGCTCTTGGGCGTGGGGCCGGAGGACACGGAGGCCGCCGCGGACAAGCTGGCGGACAAGGTGTGCGGCCTGCGCATTTTTGACGACGAGAACGGCAGGATGAATTTGAACCTGGCCGCCGTGGGGGGCGCCCTGCTGGTGGTGAGCCAGTTCACCCTGTACGCCGACACCTCCTCCCGCCGTCCGGGGTTCTCCCACGCCGCCAAGCCGGACCGGGCTATTCCGCTGTATGAGCGGTTTATGGCCGCCTGCCGGGAGAAGGGTTTCCCGGTGGAGCACGGGGAGTTCGGGGCGGAGATGCAGGTGTTCTCCCAGAACGACGGGCCTATCACCATATTACTCGAGGTATCAAATGGCTGAGATCAAACAATTAGACCCCCACGTGGCGGATCTCATCGCCGCCGGGGAGGTGGTGGAGCGGCCCGCCAGCGTGGTAAAGGAGCTGCTGGAAAATTCCATTGACGCGGGGGCGTCCGCCGTCACCGTGGAGATCGCCCATGGGGGGATGGCCCTCATCCGGGTGACGGATGACGGCGGCGGCATCCCGGCGGGGCAGGCGGCTACGGCGTTCCTGCGCCACGCCACGTCCAAGATCTCCGATGAGCGGGATCTGGAGGCCATCGGCACCCTGGGCTTCCGGGGGGAGGCGCTGGCGGCCATCTCCGCCGTGGCCCGGGTGGAGCTGCTGACCCGGACGGACGGGGCGGAGCTGGGCACCCGGCTCACCGTTGTAGCCGGGGAGGTGGTGGCCCAGGAGGAGGCGGGCTGTCCCCGGGGCACCACCATGACGGTGCGGGAGCTGTTCTTCAACACCCCCGCCCGGCTGAAGTTCATGAAAAAAGACGCGGCGGAGGGGGCGGCGGTGTTCGCTGTCGTCCAGCGGGCGGCCCTGTCCCACCCGGAGCTGTCGGTGAAGTTCCTCCGGGACGGGAAGCAGGAGCTGCTCACACCGGGGGACGGGCAGCTGAAAAGCGCCGTCTACGCCGTCATGGGCCGGGACATCGCCCTGGGCTTCCTGCCCGTGAAGGGGAGCGGGGACGGCATGAGCGCGGAGGGCTTCGCCTCCCTGCCCACCTGCTGCCGGGGCACCCGGGGCTACCAGCACTTTTTTGTCAACGGGCGGTATGTGAAAAGCCGGATCATGACGGCGGCGGTGGAGGAGGCCTACAAGAACCAGAAGCTGGTGGGCAAATTCCCCGGCTGCGTGATCCACCTGACGGTGCGCCCCAGCGAGGTGGATGTGAACGTCCACCCCACCAAGACCGAGGTGAAGTTCCAGCGGGAGCAGGCGGTGTTTTCGGCGGTGTACGGGGCGGTGCTGTCCGCCCTGGACAGGGACCACACCCGGCCCCAGGCGTCCCTGCCGGGGGTGCGCTCCAGCGACACGGTGACCCCCAACCAGACCAGCCTGCCCCTCCACGACGGGGCGCGGGGACTGAACGGGACGCAGTTTATGCCGGCGTCCCGGTTTAAACCGCTGGGCGGGGCCATGGGCCCGGGGAAGCAGCCGGAGGCCCCGGCTGTGCCCGCTGCGGCGGAGAAGAAGCCGCCCGCCCCGCCGGAGCAGAAAAAATCCCCCTTCCGCTGGGTGGAGCCCCTGCCAGAGAAAGGAACGGCCCCGGAACAGGGGCCGGAGGGGAAGCCGGAACCCGCCGTGAGGGCGGAACCGCCCGCCCCGGCGGGGAAGCAGGAGGCCCCCGCCGCACGGGAGGACGCGCCGTCCAAGCCGTCCCCCAAGCCCGCCCGGAAGGGGAAGCCGGAACCGCCGGAAAGCGCGGCGGAACCCAGGCCGGAACCGGTGGCGGAGCCTGTCCAGGCGTCCGCGCCGGAGCCCAAGCCGGAACCGGAAACCGTCCAGGCCCCGGAGCCGGAGCCCTGGATCGTCCGGGGGGAGCTGTTCCACACCTACGTGGTGGTGGAGCAGGGGGACAAGGCCCTGCTCATCGACAAGCACGCCGCCCACGA
>CASTQR010000048.1 GCA_949451265.1 uncultured Eubacteriales bacterium
CCGGTTTTCAGCCCCAGCAGGGCCCGCTCGTCCACCGGGGCCTCCCGGAGAATCCACAGGTATTTCCCCTCCAGGCTGACGGAGGGGGCGGCGATGACCACCATGGACAGGCAGAAGCCCATCAGCAGCGCCGCCAGCGGCATCACCGGAAGCTCGCCCTCCGCCATCGCCAGCATCTTCCCCAGCTCGTCCCGCATGACCAGGGCCGCGATCCCCATGCCCGCCAGCATGATCAGCCCCATGCAGGAGTTCCAGAAGTACATGGGAATCCCGAACAGCCGCCGCAGCTCCATCCGCAGCAGGGCCTTCTTCTGCCCCGCCGCAGACTGGGCAGACAGCCGGTAGTCGTTCCGGGCGGACCGGGCGGCGAAGGCGGTGACCGCCTTGCGGTAGACCTTCCCCAGGCCGAACACCATCAGGGCGAAAGGCACGGCACAGCACAGGGCGAACAGCAGCAGCTTCACCCAGTCGTCCAGGATGCCGTCCGCCATCCACAGCATGGGGGCGGCCCAGGACAGGGACTCCTTCACCCCGGCGGCGTTGGCGGCAAGACCCTCGATCATGCCGTTCAGGTTGAAGGCGAACCACATCACCGCCGCCATATAGATTGCCATGATAATATTCTGGCCGATGACGCCGCCCTTGGCTACCTTGGCGGACACAAAGGCCACCAGCGCCCCCATCAGCACGGACAGCGCCGTGTCCAGCAGGGGCAGGGCCAGCACCGCCACCAGCAGCCGCACCCAGAACAGCGGCGAGCGCCCCGCCCCGCTCTCCGTCAGCAGGGCGCACACCACCCCGGCGGGTATGAGGATAAAGAAGGAGAACACCAGGTTTTCCAGGTAGATGGCCGTCACCCGGCTGGCCATCAGCGCGGTGGTGGACACGGGCATGGACAGCAGCAGGTCGTTGTCCCTCCCGCCGAACACCACGCCCTTGGCGGCGAAGGCGGTGAACAGCATCCCGCCCACCAGCGCCCCCATCCCCATAAAGACGAACACCAGCACCTCCATCTGGAGGGGGGCCAGCACCTACATCAGCATGGAGCTGTAAAGCCCGGACATATACAGGCCCAGTCCGGCGATGAGCGGGACCACCCCTACCCCGGTGGCCGCCTTCTTCCGGTTCTTCCGGCCCATGTTGGAGGAGGACAGCAGCATGGATTTCACGCTGACCTTCAGTAAGGCGAGAAACTTCTTCATTTCTCCCCCTCCAGCTCCAAAAACACGTCCTCCAGGGAGGAGTCGCCCACCAGCTCGTCCGTGGGGCCGCACTTCACCAGCCGCCCGTCCTTGATGATGGCGATCTGGTGGCACAGCTTTTCCGCCACCTCCAGCACGTGGGTGGAGAAGAACACCGCCGAGCCGCCCCGGCACAGGTCGGCTAAGTACCCCTTCATGAGATGGGAGGCGGCGGGATCCAGCCCCACGAAGGGCTCGTCTAAAATCAGCAGCCGGGGCCGGCGGATGAACGCCGAGATGAGGGCCAGCTTCTGCCGCATCCCGTGGGAGTAGCTGCCGATGGGGGAGCCCAGGTTGCCGGTGAGCTCAAAGGCGTCCCCATACTTGCCGATGTCGGCGGTGCGCTGATCCGCCGGGAGGTCGTACAGGTCGGCGATGAAGTTCAGGTAGTCAATGCCCTTCATGAACTCGTACAGGTCCGGGTTGTCGGGCAGGAAGGCGGTGACCCGCTTGGCCCCCACCGGGTCCTTTTTGATATCATGGCCGTCGATGGTGATGGTGCCCTCGGTGAAGTCCATCACCCCCGCCACCGCCCGGAGGGTGGTGGTCTTGCCCGCCCCGTTGTGGCCGATGAAGCCGTAGATCTCACCGGGGCGGACATGGAGGGTCAGGTCGTCCACGGCCTTTTTGCCGCCGGGGTAGGTTTTAGAATAGTGTTCGATACGAAGCATAATATTCTCTCCTTTTGCTGCACAATAGAGCTTATTTTCAAAGGTTCCAGCAGGTTAAAGGTTCATCACAAACATAAACCCGGTGATCACCGCCGCCACCGCCAGGGAGATAAACCCCGCCAGGTGCTTCTCCCGGCCCTCGCTGGAGGCGATGCCCGCCCCGACCAGCCCCACCGCCGGGGGGATCAGCAGGCCGAACAGCTTGGGCATGATATTGCTGGGCTGTCCGTCCACGCCGATCTGCATCACCAGCTCGTCCGGCAGGACGAACCAGCCCGCGATGGAGGCGGCAACCAGCGGGATCACCAGCAGGAAGGGCCAAAACCGCTTGATGTCCACCGCGATCACCCCTTATACTTCACCGCGGTGCCGTACACGGTGATCTCCGCCGCCCCCTGCATGATGGAGGCCGAGGCGTAGCGGATATTCACCACCGCGTCCGCTCCCAGGCCCTCCGCCTCGTCCACCATCCGCTTGGTGGCCAGCTGCCGGGCCTCGGTGAGCATGGCGGTATAGGCCTCGATCTCGCCGCCCACGAAGGTTTTCATCCCGGCCATGAAGTCCTTGCCGAAGCTCTTGCACTGCACCACCGAGCCCTTCACAATGCCCATTGCCTCGATCTCCCGGCCCGGAATGTGATCAATATTGAGAAGCAGCATCTTCTTCCCCTCCTCTGATCTGCTTGATGCGCTGGTACAGCGCCGCCAGCACGCCGATGATGATCACCACCGGGATGGCCGCCAGCCCGACGACCACCCCGATGGGGGGCGCGTCCGCCGCGTCGACGGTAAAGCCCCACACAATGAGGGCGATGAACGCCGCCATCATCACCAGCACCACGATGGCCGCCCCCACGGGGCTGACATACCGGGTCAGTTTGTCCTGTTTCCCCACGTTCATGAATTTTGTTCCCTCCTGTTCCTGCCGCTCCATGCTTTCCAGCACGGAGTCGGCGTCCAGACTGTCAAGCTGGCTGCGGCTGTCCCGGATCTGGGCGCACACGCCCTGGGCCGCGGCCAGGTTGGCCTGCCTGCGCTGGAGCTGGATGATGTGCCGCCCCATGGCGTCCTCCAGGGTCAGCGACCCGGACTTCAAAAGGCGGATCTCCTCAATGGGCACGTCCAGCATCCGCAGCAGCTTGATTTTTTTCAGCCACGCCACGTCGGCGTCGCTGTAGTCCCGGTAGCCGTTGTCGTTATTGCGCCCGGGGGTGAGCAGGCCCTCCTTCTCATAGAAGCGGATATTGCCCTTGGTAATACCCACAAGCTGCTCCACCTGGTTGATCTTCATCGTTTTCCCTCCCTCGCTGGGGTTATGGTACACCTTCCACGTGGTGGAAGGTCAAGGGGTTTTTCAAAATTTTTGACCTTGCGCCCGCTGTAAGGTTCCGCCGCGCCCCCGTGGGGAGGGGCGCAGCCCGAACCGGGACTTTCTTGTTATCCTGCCGACGAGAGGGGGCCGGACAGATCCAGCCCGCCGTAGGCCGTCAGCGCCTCCCCCTCCACCAGAAGCCGCACCTGCTCCACCTTGTCCAGGCTGCACAGGGTCTCCACGATGGACGAGATCAGCAGCTCCTGTTCCCCGGCGTCCTCCGGAGGCGCCGCCAGCAGCGCCGCCGACAGGTCTGCGTAGCACACCCCGTCGTCCACCCAGGCCGCCCGCACCGTCAGATCCGGGGGCAGCAGGGCGGACAGCCCCTGGTCCTCCGGCCCGGAGATCAGCGCCTCCAGCACCGCCCTGGCGGGGGTCTCCTCCTCGGTGAGCCGGAACACCCGCAGCTCATAGCCCAGGGTGTTCCCCCCGGCCCGACGGAAGTAGAGGGCGGCGGTGACATCCACCGGCTCCTCCTCCGCGCCGGAGAACAGGGCGTCCCCCGCCCGGAGAAGCCGTCCCTCCCCGTCCCCGGCGGACAGGCGCACCCTGTCCACGCCGGGGAGCTGGCATAAGGTGAGCGCCACGCAGTAGTCCGCCAGCGTCTTGTCGATGCCCTCCAGCCCGCCGTACTCCGGGGACAGCTCCACCAGGGCCGTCCGGTTCTCCACCGTCCACCGGGCCAGCCGGACGCCCTCCGGGATGATCCGGGCCAGCCCGCTGTCCTGGGGCGGCCCCGCCAGCAGGGCCCCCAGCAGGGCGGGCACGCTCTCCTCCCCGCCGTAGGGGCAGGCGGACAGCGCGGCGGTGACGGACTGGCTCTGCTCCTCCGCCGGGGCGGCGAACCACAGCAGCAGGCCCTCCGCCTCCTGTTCCTGTCTGGCGAGACAGGCGGAGGACAGCCCCAGCAGCAGCACCGCCGCCAGCAGCGCCCCGAACCGTTTCCTCATGGCCGCTCCCCCTCTCGCAGGGCGGGAAACTCCGCCTCGAACCGGGCGCCCTTCCCCGCCGGGTTGGGCCCCGCCTTGATGTCGCCGCCGTGGAGGCGGGCGGTGTCCCGGGCGATGGACAGCCCTAAGCCCGTCCCCCCGGCGGCCCGGGACCGGGCCTTGTCCACCCGGTAGAAGCGGTCAAAGATCTTGGGCATATCCTCCGGGGGGATGCCCACCCCGGTGTCGCACACCACCAGGGACGCCTTGCCCCCTAAGTGCCGCACCGTCACGTCCACCCGGCCCCCCGGCTGATTGTACTTGATGGCGTTCTCCATCAGGTTGAAGGCCACCTGGTAGATGTCGTCCTCGGTGGCGAGGAGGGCGCAGGCGGGCTCGATCCGGGTGTTCAGCGACACCCCCGTGGCCTGGGCCAGGGGCTTCAGCATATGGGCCACCTTCTCCACCACCGCCCCCAGCTCCACCGGCTCCCGCTGGCGCTCCGGGCCGGCGTCCAGCCGGGTGAGGGCCAGCAGGTGCTCGCTGATCCGGGTGAGGCGGTCGGCCTCCTCCCCGATGTCGGACACGAACTCCCGGACGGTGCCCATGTCCACGCTGTCGTTCTGCAAGATGGAGTCGGTCAGCAGGCGGATGGAGGCCAGGGGGGTTTTCAGCTCGTGGGAGGCGTCGGACACGAACCGCCGCCGGGCCTCCTCCGTGGTCTGGAGGCGGTCGGTGAGCTGGTTGAACTCGTCGGCCAGCTGGGCCATCTCGTCCCGGCCCCGGGAGTCCACCCGGTGGCTGTACTCGCCCTCCCGCACCCGGCGGATGGCGGACAGCAGCCGCCCGGTGTTCCGGGTCAGCGCCTTGGAGAACAGCAGCACCAGCAGCATGGCTGCCACGCCGATCACCAGGGAGATATAGCGGAGATTGGACTGGATGGACAGCAGCACCTGGGCCTGCTCCGCGTCGTACTCGTAGAGGTACACCGCCCCCAGGGTGGCCCCGTGGTACAGCACGGGCACCGCCGCCCGGCAGCGGATGGCCCCCTCCCGGTACTCGCTGCGGGCCACGTCCTTCCCCCGGAGGGCGGCCACCACCTCCCCCATGAGGGCATAGTCCCCCAGGCGGTTGTCCAGGGTGGAGCTGTCGTACAGGATCCGCCCCGTGCCGTCCGCCACCAGCACACGGGTGCCCTGGCCCTTTTCCAGCACCGCCATGGTCTGCTCCACCCCTTCCCGGGTGAGGGTCTCGGACACCGCCAGGGCGGAGCCGATGACCAGGGCCTGCTGCTTCAGGGTGCTCTCCTTGGAGGCGAACACCATATTCTCCACCATCAGCAGGGGGTAGGTGTTCATCACGATGAGGATGGCCGCCACCACCAGCAGGTAGGTCAGGGCGTACTTCGCCTGGATGCTGCGGAAAAAGGGCACCTTTGTCTCCCTGGGCTGTTTAGCGGCTTTCGTCATGGGTCACACCTTCTCTCCTCGGCGCAAGCTGCGCTCGCTCGCTTCTCCCTTCGGGGAAAGCTCATCCGCTCCGCTGTGCCTCGTCTCCCCACGAAGCCAAAGGCCGGCTTCGCGGGGGCCCTTTGTTTACGGATTGTTGGCCAGATAATACCCCACGCCCCATTTGGTGAGGATGTGCTCCGGGTTGGCGGGGTCGGGCTCCAGCTTCTCCCGGAGGCGGCGGATGTGCACGTCCACCGTGCGGAACTCCCCGATGTACTCGTAGCCCCACACTAAATTCAGCAGGTTTTCCCGGCTGTACACCCGGCCGGGGTTCTGCATCAGCAGCAGTATCAGGTCGAACTCCTTGGCGGTGAGATCCACCCTCATGCCGTCCCGCCACGCGGCCCGCTCCGCCACATCCAGGGTAATGCTGCCCTGGGTGAGCCGGTCGGCCTCCCGCTGCTGCTGGGCGGAGGAGGCGGCACGGCGCAGTAAAGCCCGTATCCGGGCCTTCAGCTCCAGGATGTTGAAGGGCTTGGTGATGTAGTCGTCCGCCCCGCACTCGAAGCCGATGATCTTGTCCGCGTCCTCCCCCTTGGCGGTCAGCATGATGACGGGCACGTTGGAGAACTCCCGGATCTTCATGCACGCCTGGAGGCCGTCGATCTTGGGCATCATGAGATCCAGGATGATCAGGTCGAACTGGCCTGTCCGGGCCTTGTCCACCGCCTCCTCCCCGTCGGAGCCGGTCTCCACCTGGTAGCCCTCGTTTTCCAGATTGAACTTGATGCCCTTCACCATCACCCGCTCGTCGTCAACCACTAAAATCTTCGGCATCTGTTTGCCCTCCTGTTGTAATCTGCTCCAAAATTCCGGAGAGGATTCCCTCCCCGATCCCCTTCACCCGGATCAGCTCCTCCGGATAGCGGAAGGGGCCGTGTTCGGCCCGGTAGTCCAGAATGGCCTGGGCCCGGACCTCCCCGATGCCGGGGAGGGTCATGAGCTCCTCCAGCCCGGCGGTGTTCACGTCCACAGCGTCCGGCGAAACGGCGGCGGTCTCCGGCGGCGTCCGGGTCACCACGCCCAGAGGCTCCATTGATGTGCTTCGCAGGGCGAAGCACATCAGCATGGCGGCACAGGCCGCCATGCTGATGGCGATTACCCGCCGCCCGGCGCCTGTCAGCTTCATCACTGCCGCCTCCCCTCAAGAACCTGTATTCCCCGGTTGCGCCGGGGCATACTTTCTGATATAATGGCGTTACCGCGGCCCGCGCCACAGGCCGCCCAAACGCATATCAATTTATTATAGCACAGATGACGGGAGATTCCTATGAAAAAATATCGTTTTCTTTCGCTGCTGCTGGCGGCGTTTCTGGCCCTGTCCCTCACCGCCCCCGCCGCCGCCCTGGACGATCCCCAGCCCCACGCCAAGGCCGCCATCGTGGTGTACGGGGACACCGGCGAGGTGCTGTACGATTTCAACGCCCATGAGCGGATGTACCCCGCCTCCATCACCAAGATCATGACCTCCCTGGTGGTGCTGGAGGCGGTGAAAAACGGGGAGATCTCTCTGGACACCCCTGTGACCGCCTCCCGGGAGGCGGTCACCCTGCCCCTGGGCAGCTCCACCGCCGACATCAAGGCCGGGGAGACGCTGACCATCGAGCAGCTCCTGTACTGCGATCTGCTGCCCTCCGGCAACGACGCCTGCAATATTCTGGCGGAGGCCCTGGGAGGCACCACGGCGGAGTTCGTCGCCCGGATGAACGCCAAGGCCCAGGAGCTGGGCATGAAGGACAGCCACTTCACCAACCCCCACGGCCTCCACGACCCGGAGCACTACACCACCGCCTACGACATCTACCTGATGGCCCGGGCGGCCATGGAGAACGACACCTTCCGGGCCATCGTCCGCTCCCCGTCCTACACCATCCCCGCCACCAATATGCAGGCCGAGCGCACCATCCACACCACCAACGGCCTGCTGGGGAGCTGGTACTTCACCGGCTACCTCTACGCCAAGGCCATCGGCATCAAGACGGGGAACACCGAGGAGGCGGGCCGCTGCCTGGCCTCCGCCGCCGTGGACGAGCTGGGCCGCACCTTCTACTGCGTGGTGCTGGGCTCGGAGGTGGTGGCGGACGAGGCAGGCAACCGGGACTATAAGCACCTGTCCGAGTCCAAGCGCCTGCTGGAGTGGGCGTTCCAGAACTTCAGCCGGGTGACCCTGCTGGACCAGGACACGGAGGACGTGATGCGGGAGGTCAAGGTCACCCTGTCCGACGAGGGGGACTATGTGCTGGCCAAGCCGGTGGGCGAGATCACCGCCACCATGCCGTCGGACTACGACCCCAAGAAGGCGGAGCTCCACTTTGCCCTGCCCGACGAGCCCATCGAGGCCCCCATCACCGCCGGGGACAAGCTGGGCACCGTCACCCTCACCTACGAGGGCCAGGAGTACGGCACCCTGGACATGGTGGCGGCGGACAGCGTGGCCCGGTCGGAGTTCCTGTACACCGTCCAGCAGGTGGAGAGCTACTGGGGCAAGTGGTGGGTGAAGGCGGCGGTGATCGGCGGCGCGGCCCTGGTGCTGCTGCTGATCCTCTACATAGCGGTGATCCGGCCCAAGCGGCGCCGCAGCCGGCGGTACAGCTACTCCGGCGGAGGCGGGCGGCGGAGCCGGCCCCACTACCGGGGCCGCCGGTGAGGAATTTGGGGGCTTTTGGCAAAACCGCGGGGGTGAAATCGAATTTGGGGGGAGGCTCCCGGTTCATTCACAAATACTTCACAAAAGGTTCTTAAATTGTCCAACATTCCCCCCTTGCGGTCTGGTATTATCATCATGTCAGGAAGAAAGCCAGACAATCTCTATCCTCCCTCTCTCTTTTCTCAAAAAATGAAAGCCCTCCGGCGTAAGCCGGGGGGCCTTTCATTTGTTCGGGCATTTGCAAAGCGAAAGACGGATGAGGGTGCGCCAAGGGGCTGCGCCCTTTCTCAAACCAGGTGAAGCCAAGCACCGACCGTCCGCCCCCTCACCCGTCCGCCTTCGGCTGACACCCTCCCCCCGCAGGGGGGAGGGCTGTGCGCCAACTTCAGCCGGAGTTCTGGGGCAGGGACAGCTTTTCCTCCAAATGCGCCGCCTTCAACGCTTTGTGGAGGGCCACGCCCAGGATGGGGGCGAATATGACCGCCACGATGCCGTTGAACAGCGAGAAGGGCAGCTTGCCCAGGGTGGCGATCCAGGCCGCGTCGGGGGCCAGGCCCTTCACCAGCAGGCCGTTGTAGAGGAAGCACTTCACCATGTAGACCGCGATGTAGCTCACCGCCGCCGCGCCGCTGGCCACGGCTTCGTGCACGTAATTGCTCTTACCTTTGAACACCTTGAAGTACACCGCCCCGGCTACCACGCCGTACAGCCCCTTGGTGAGGAAGGTGATGGGGGCCTCCATGATGCGCAGGGGGTCGAACAGGTCGAAGATGGCGGAGCCCATACCCGCCGCCAGCCCGCCCCACCAGGGCCCCAGCAGCAGCCCGGACAGGGCGCACATCACGTTCCCCAGGTGGAACCGGTTGGTGCCCAGGGGGGAGGGGATCTGGATATCCGGTATCTTGGAGCCCACCGCCACCAGGGCGGCCATAGCCGCCGCCATGCACAGCATGGTGAGGGCCCGTCTGCATTTTGATTCGTTCATCGCTGGCAACTCCTTCCAGGGCCTTGACGGCCCCTTGGTCTTGGTGCTATTATAGGCAAAACTGGCATTGCTTCCAGCCCCAGTTTCCATCTTTTTTATGGGGTCAGTTGAGTATGCCCGGATTAGATTGGAGGCGCCCCCCATGGCTGAGTCCTTCCCCTTGCCCGTGTTCGGCGGGAACACGCCCCTCTATGACCAGCTCTATCGCCACATCGCCGGGGCCATCCAATCCGGGGCCCTGTCCCCCGGGGCCAGGCTGCCCTCCAAGCGGCGGATGTCCGCCCTGGCGGGGGTCAGCATGAGTACGGTGGAGACGGCCTATTCCCTGCTGGCGGCGGAGGGCTACGTGCTGGCAAAGC
>CASTQR010000049.1 GCA_949451265.1 uncultured Eubacteriales bacterium
GGGTGTGGCGCAGCTCGGGGTCACGGGCCAGCCGGCCCATGATTACGATGTGATTCAGCATTGCTTGCTTCCCCCTCAGGCGTCCTTGCTGACGATGATGGAACGCATGACGCTCACATTGATCCGCATCAGACGATCCAGCTCGGCGGGGAACGCGGGGTCGGAGGAGAAGGTCATCAGGACGTAGTAGCCCTCCTCCAGGTCGTTGATGGGGTAGGCCAGACGGCGCTTGCCCCACTCGTCCACCTCGGAGACGGCGCCCCGGCCCTCGGCCAGCTCCTTGAAGCGGGCCACCAGGGCGGCGGTCTCCTCCTCGCCCAGGGCGGGGTTGAGGACGTAGAGCACCTCGTAGCTTCCACTCACTTTTGCCATTGTGTTTGCACCTCCTTATGGTCGTTTGGCCTCCGGCCGGACCGGAGGCAAGGATGGTATGCCGCGTAATTCGTTAAAAGGCGGCAGACTGCGGTATTATACCGCAGCCTGCCGGAAATGTCAAGGTTTATTCACACAAATCCACGATGATATGGGCAAACAGACGGGCGGACAGCATCAGGTCGCTGACCCGCACCCGCTCGTCCGGCCCGTGGAGGTGGGTGTCGAAGCCGGGCAGGGTGCAGCCGAAGGCCACGCCGCCGGGGATGTCGTGGACGTAGGTGCCGCCGCCGGTGGACAGGCACTCACCCTTCAGGCCCGTGTACTCCTCGTACCGCTTCAGCAGGGTCTTGATAAAGGGGCTGTCCGCGGGGACGTGGTGGGGCGCGCCCTGGACGGCCTCGAAGGTGAAGCCCTTCCCCTCAAAGGCGGCCTTGGCGGGCTGGAGGCAGTTCTCCTCGGTGGCGCACAGGGGCACCCGGCTGTCGAAGAAGCCCTTGAGGCCCGTGTCCGTGATCTCCAGCAGGGAGAAGGCCACCGTCAGCGGCCCCGCCACCGGCTCCTCCTGGGCGATGCCCAGGGCCCGGCCCTTGTAGTCCCCGTGGGGGATGAGGGCGTTCAGGTCGTGGAGGGCGTCCTTGCAGCCCCCGTCCGCCAGGGGCAGGGCGCACAGCAGGGAGATGAGCCCGGTGATGGCGTTGTTCCCCCCCTCGGGGTAGGCGGCGTGGGACGCCTCGCCCTTGGCCTTGATGACGGTGACCCCGTCCTCGTTGGCGAAGGTGAACTTCACCCCGGTGCGGGCGGTGATGTTCCGGGCCACGGGCTGGATGTCGTACATGGAAAGCCCCTCCACCCCGGCGGAGGCGTCCCCCGGCAGGACGTTCCCCCGGATGCCGCCGTGGAGCCAGTTTATCCGGGGCAGGGCCTCCTGGGCGGGCCAGCTTCTGGTGAAGGTGGGCCGGAGGCTCCCCTTCTCCGTGTTGATGACGGGGAAGCCGGAGTCGGGGGAGAAGGTGGCGGGGGCGAAGGGGTGCCGGGCGAAGTACCAGGCGATGTCGCCGGATCCGCTCTCCTCGTTGGTGCCCATGATCACCTTGCAGTTTTTGGCCAGGGGCACGCCCAGGTCCTTCACCGCCTTCATGGCCAGCAGGGAGGCGATGACGGGCCCCTTGTCGTCGTCGGTGCCCCGGCCGTACAGCAAATCGTCCACCAGCTTGGGGGCGTAGGGCTGGGTCACGGTCCACCCCTCGCCGGGGGCCACCACGTCCAGGTGGCCCAGGATGTGCAGGGCGTCCTCCCCATCGTTCAGGTCGGCGGTGCCCACATAGCCCTCGTGGTTCTCCGCCGTCAGGCCCCACTCCTGGGCGATGGCCAGGGCCTCCCTCAGGGCGGCGGCGGGGCCGGGGCCGAAGGGGGCGCCTGGGGCGGCCCCGCCCTCCACGCTGTCGATGGACACGAGACGGCTCACCGCGTCCACCAGCAGCTTCTCCTTGTCGGCGAAATAGGCGTCAATCTGTTCCTTTGTGATCATATGTAGCAACTCCTCTGTTTATCGTGCGCTGTTGTAAGGACGGGGGAAGCCCCCGCCGTTCCGGGCAATGGGCCCGGTTTCTCAGGCTTGTCCCATTTTACCCCATTCCCCTGTCAATTACAAGGGAAATCGGGCGGGCCCTCCGGGCCGTCCTCCCCGGACAGCTCGTCCAGGTACTTGTACACCGTGTACCGGGACACGCCCAAGCGCCCCGCCACGTAGGGCACCGACTTGCGGTAGGAGAAGGCGCTGCGCTGCCGCAGCAGGGCGATGACCTTCAGCCGGTCGGCCTTGGTGAGGGCGTCCAGGGGTTTGCCCAGGGTGTCCACGCACTGGTCGAACAGGTCGGCCAGCTGCCGGGAGTCCCCGGGCTGCCACAGGGCGGTGCGCAGATCCGCCTGGGCGCTCATGAGATCCACTAAAATCCGGTTGGCGAACACCAGGGAGGTGTAGTCGAAGTTGATGCCCAGGGCCAAATTGTAGTCCGCCCCGATCATGTGGAAGGTGGAGGACTTGGTCTGCCGCCCGTCGGGGGTGGCGGCGGCCAGGTTCACCTGGTCGGTGGTGGCGGCCTGCTCGTCCAGCTCCAGGCCGATGCCCATGATGTCCATGGTGGAGCCCACCTCCCGGCCGGACACGTGGCCGTTGTAAATGGACAGGATGGGGTGGGTGGGCACCCCCATATCATGCACCAGCGTCTCGCAGGAGGAGCCGAACATCTCCGCGATCCCCCGGGCCGTGCGGTCTAAAAACTCAAAGGCCTCGTCCCTCGTCACAGGCTTCCACACCCTTCGCCACAGTTTGTCAAGGCGTATTGTACCTCTCCTCACGGCAAAAGGCAAGAAAAATCCCCCCTGGGTTCCTCCGCTTTATTCACAATTTCCTCTTTTTTCTTCCCCCGGCTTGTGATATACTGTACCGAGTTAAATTGGGCTTTTATACTTTCAACATGATAATAGAAAGGACACACAACGTTATGGGTCTGTTTTCAAAAGTATTCGGCACCCGCTCCCAGCGGGAGGTCAAGGCGCTCACTGCCACGGTGGACAAGATCGAGGCGCTGGAGGAGGAGTACCGCGCCCTCAGCGACCACGACCTGCGGGGAAAGACCGGTGAGTTCAAGTCCCGGCTCCAAAACGGCGAGACCCTGGACGACATCCTCCCCGAGGCCTTCGCCGCCTGCCGGGAGGCCGCCGACCGGGTGCTGGGCATGCGCCCCTACCGGGTGCAGCTCATCGGCGGCATCATCCTCCACCAGGGCCGCATCGCCGAGATGAAAACCGGCGAGGGCAAAACGCTCGTCGCCACCCTCCCCGCCTACCTGAACGGCCTGTCGGGCCGGGGGGTGCACATCATCACCGTCAACGACTACCTGGCCAAGCGCGACTCGGAGTGGATGGGCAAGGTGTACAAGTACCTGGGCCTCACCGTGGGCCTGGTGATCCACGGCGTGGACAAGTCGGAGAAGCAGCGGGCTTATGCCGCCGACATCACCTACGGCACCAACAACGAGTTCGGCTTCGACTACCTCCGGGACAATATGGCCATCTACAAGGAGGAGCTGGTGCAGCGGGGCCACGCCTTCGCCATCGTGGACGAGGTGGACTCCATCCTCATCGACGAGGCCCGCACCCCGCTGATCATCTCCGGCCAGGGGGAGCAGTCCACCCAGCTCTACCAGCTGGCGGATAACTTCGTCTCCCGGCTGAAGTGCCGCCGGGTGGCGTCGGTGGATGCCAAGGAGGAGGAGGACGCCTCCGACGACGCGGACTACATCGTGGACGAGAAGGCCCGCACCGCCACCCTCACCTCCAAGGGCATCGAGAAGGCGGAGCAGGCGTTCAACGTGGAGAACCTGTCCGACCCGGAGAACACCACCCTGTCCCACCATATCAACCAGGCCATCAAGGCCCGGGGCGTGATGAAGCGGGACATCGACTACGTGGTGAAGGACGGCGAGGTCATCATCGTGGACGAGTTCACCGGCCGTCTGATGTACGGGCGGCGCTACAACGAGGGACTCCACCAGGCCATCGAGGCCAAGGAGCACGTCACCGTGGCCCGTGAGTCCAAGACCTTGGCCACCATCACCTTCCAGAACTACTTCCGCCTGTACGACAAGCTGTCCGGCATGACCGGCACCGCCATGACCGAGGAGGAGGAGTTCGGCACCATCTACAACCTGGACATCGTGGAGATCCCCACCAACCGGCCCCTGGCCCGGGTGGACCAGCCCGACGTGGTGTACAAGACCCAGGCGGGCAAGTACCGCGCCGTGGTGGAGCAGATCAAGGAGTGCCACGCCAAGGGCCAGCCCGTGCTGGTGGGCACCGTGTCCATCGAGATCTCCGAGCTGGTGAGCAAAATGCTGACCCGGGCGGGCATCAAGCACAACGTGCTGAACGCCAAGCACCACGAGAAGGAAGCGGAGATCGTGGCCCAGGCGGGCAAGTACGGCGCCGTCACCGTGGCCACCAACATGGCGGGCCGCGGCACCGACATCATGCTGGGCGGCAACGCCGAGTTCATGGCCAAGGCGGAGCTGCGCAGGCAGGGCATGAGCGATGAGCTCATCGCCGAGGCCACCGGCCACGGGGACACGGACAACCAGGAGATCCTGGACGCCCGGAAGGCCTTCGCTGAGGCCGAGGCCAAGTATAAGGAGGAGATCCGGGAGGAGGCGGAGCGGGTGCGCCAGGCCGGCGGCCTGTTCATCCTGGGCACCGAGCGCCACGAGTCCCGGCGCATCGACAACCAGCTCCGGGGCCGGGCGGGCCGTCAGGGCGACCCCGGCGAGAGCCGGTTCTTCCTCTCCCTGGAGGACGACATCCTGCGCCTGTTCGGCTCGGAGCGGATCCAGAACATGATGGAGCGCTTCGGCGTGGACGAGGACACCCCCCTGGACCAGAAAATGCTGTCCAACGCCATTGAAAACGCCCAGAAGCAGGTGGAGTCCCGGAACTTCCAGACCCGGAAAACCGTGCTGGAGTACGACGACGTGATGAACACCCAGCGGGAGGTCATCTACAAGCAGCGCCGCCAGGTGCTGGACGGGGAGGACATCCACGGGGCCATCGAGAACATGCTGTCCACCGCCGTCACCGGCCTGGTGGCGGGCCACGCCGGGGAGCAGTCCCACCTGTCCGGCGAGGACTTCCAGGCCGCCACCGCCCACCTGACGGGCTCGGTGTTCACCCCCGCCCAGATCGGCAAGTTCCAGGCGGAGGCCGGCAGCACCGCCCCCGACCAGCTGTCCCAGGAAATGCTGGAGACGGCCCAGGCCAACTACGCCAAGCGGGAGCAGATGATCAACGAGGCCATGGCTGGCCGGATGGAGCCGGACAAGTCCGCCATGCGGGAGCTGGAGCGGGTAATCCTCCTCCGGGTGGTGGACGAGTACTGGATGGACCACATCGATGCCATGACCGAGCTGCGCCAGGGCATCGGCCTGCGGGCCTACGGCCAGTCCGACCCGGTGGTGGAGTACAAGCGGGAAGGCTTCGATATGTTCGAGCAGATGATCACCGCCATCCAGGAGGAGACCCTGCGGCGGCTGTTCACCGTGCGCGTCAAGACCAACGAGGAGCTGCGGCGGGAGCGGGTGGCCAAGGTCACCGGCGAGTCCGGCGGGGCGGACGGCACCGTGAAGAAGCAGCCGGTGAAGAAGGCGGCGAAAATCGGCCGCAACGACCCCTGCCCCTGCGGCTCGGGCCTGAAGTGGAAGAAATGCACCTGCGCGGAGTACCACAAGGACGTTTAAAACCTGCCGCCATCTTGTGATGAAGGAGCGCCTATGAACATCATCGAGCAGACTCAGAACGGTGTCGTCTATTTCCAGTCCGACGGCATTACCGCCGCCGGGGGCGCGGCCCACGGCTTCTCCACCCGCCTGGGCGGCGTGTCCGAGGGGATGTGGGAGTCCCTGAACCTGGGGGTGGGCCGGGGGGACGACCCCGACCGCGTCCGGGAGAACTACCGCCGCTTTTTCGCCGCCGCCGGGGTGGAGCCCGGAAAGCTGGCGGTGACCAACCAGGTCCACGGGGCGGCGGTGCGCACCGTCACCACCGCCGACGTGAAAGCCGACCCCTGCGGCAAGCCCCCCTATGAGGCGGACGGCCTCATGACCGACCTGCCGGGGGTGGCCCTGGTGGTGTACTCCGCCGACTGCATCCCCATCCTGTTCTACGACCCCGTCCGCCGGGTGGTGGCCGCCGTCCACGCGGGCTGGCGGGGCACCGCCGCCGGCATCGCCACCGCCGCCGTCCAGCGGATGGAGGCGGTCTACGGCTGCGGCCGGGGGGACATCCTGGCCGCCATCGGCCCCGGCATCGGCCCCGACTGCTTCGAGACCCACGAGGACGTGCCCAACGCCATGACCGCCGCTTTGTCCACCGCTGTCCTCCAGCATATCCGGATCAAGGAGAACGGCAAGTTCGCCGTGGATTTGAAGCGCATCAACGCCATGCGGCTGGAGCAGGCGGGGCTGGACCCGGCCCACATCGCCGTCAGCGACATCTGCACCGCCTGCCACCCGAACAAGTTCTGGAGCCACCGGAGCCTGGGCACCAGCCGGGGCTCCATGGCCGCCGTGATCCAGCTGCAATGAGGCGGATCCGACCTGTCCTGGCCCTGTGCCTGTGCGCTCTGCTGGCCCTGTCCGGCTGCGGGGAGCCGGAGCCCCTGCCCTCCCCCACCGCCGCGCCGGAGCCCACCCCCACCCAGACGCCGCCGCCCCCCGCCCGGTTCAGCCTGGGCTATGACCCCGCCGCCTCCCTCCACCCCATCACCGGGGAGAGCGCGGTGAACCAGGAGCTGACGGGGCTGGTGTACCAGGGCCTGTACGAGCTGGACAACACCTTCACCCCCCAGCCCGTCCTGGCCCAGTCCGCCGCGGTGAGCGAGGACGGCCTCACCTGGACGTTCACCCTGAAGCCGGGGGCGGTGTTCTCCGACGGCACGCCGCTGACCGCCTACCACGCGGCGGACGGCCTGAACGCCGCCCGGGCGGCCCCCCTGTACGCCCAGCGCCTGGCGGGGCTCACCGGGGCGGCGGCAGCGGACGACGGCGCCCTGGCCGTCACCCTGTCCGCCCCCAACGGGAACCTGCCCGCCCTGCTGGATATCCCTGTGGCGCTGGAACGGGAAGAGGGCCTTGCCCCCCTGGGTTCCGGGTACTATTATTATGAGGCGGCGGGGGAATCCCTCCTCCTCCGGGCCAACCCCCACAACCCGGCGGCTTCCGCCCTGCCCTACGACGCCATCCCCCTCACACCGGCCTCCGACGCGGCGGGGCGGATCGCCGCCTTTGACAGCGGGGCGGTGTCCGCCGTCACCACCGACTTCACCTCCCCCTACGCCCTGGGCTATTCCAGCAGCTACGAGACCACGGACTTCCCCACCACCAGCCTGATCTACGTGGGCTTCCGGACGGCTGGCGGGATGTGCCAATCGCCTCTGGTGCGGCGGGCCTTCTCCCGGGCGCTGAATCGGGCCGAGATGGTGCGTTTAGACCTGTCGGGCCACGGGGACGCGGCGGCCCTGCCCGTCTCCCCCCTGTCCGGGGAGTACAGCCGGACCGCCGCGGACGGGCTGTCCTATGACCTGGACGCCGCCTCCGCCCTCCTGGAGGAGGCGGGCTGGAAAAAGGGGGAGGACGGCCTGCTGCATCACGGCAAGGCCCCGGCGGAGATCACCCTGCTGGTGAACAGCGACAACGACGTGCGGCAGGCCATCGCCGGCCGCTTCGCCCAGGCCCTGAAGGAGCTGGGTGTCACGGTCAATATCCAGCGCCTGCCCTGGAGCGGCTACACGGCGGCGCTGGCGGTGGGGCAGTTCGACCTGTATTTGGGCGAGGTGCGCCTCACCGGGGACTTCGACCCCGCCGCCCTGCTGTCCGGCCCGCTGAACTACGGCGGCTTCTACGGCGAGGAACTGTCCGCCCTGCTGTCCGCGTGGCGGGCGGCAAGGGGGGAGGCCCGCACCCGGGCGGCGGAGGCCCTCTGGGCCCAATTCGCCCAGGACGCGCCCTTCGCCCCCCTGTGCTTCAAGCGGGGCTCCCTGCTGCTGCGGTGGGGGATGGCCTCCGGCCTGAACCCCACCAGGGCCAACCCCTACTACAAGATGGAACAGTGGACCACGGCGGGCTGAGCCGTCCTGCAATCTATAGACAACCCCCGGCGCGGGCCGGGAAAAGGAGAGAAACGGAATGAGTGAGACAGTCAACCAGGTGAGGCGCTGCTTCGTCCGCAAGCGCCCCGGCTTCGACGTGGAAGCCCAGGCCCTGTGCCGGGACCTGCGGGAGCAGCTGGGCATACAGGGCCTGACGGCGGTAACCATCCTCCACCGCTACGACGTGGAGGGCGTGGACGGCCAGGTGTACGAACAGGTCAAGGGGACGGTGTTCTCCGAGCCCCAGGTGGACGGGGTGTATGAGGGGGACTTCCCCCGACCGGAGGGCCCCCACGCCCTGCTGGCGGTGGAGGCCCTGCCGGGGCAGTTCGACCAGCGGGCGGACTCCGCCGCCCAGTGCGTCCAGCTGATGACCGGGGGGGAGCGGCCCCTGGCGGCCTACGCCAAGGTGTACGTGCTGGAGGGGGAGCTGGCCCCGGAGGAGCTGGAGAAGATCAAGGGCTACCTCATCAACCCGGTGGAGTGCCGGGAGGCGTCCCTGGACAAGCCGGACACCCTGAGGAGGGACTACACCGCCCCCGCTATGGTGGAGACGCTGGACGGCTTCACCGGGCTGGACGGGGAGGGGCTGGCCGCCCTGCTGGACAGGCTGGGGCTGGCCATGGACCTGGACGACCTGAAATTTTTGCAGACCTACTTCCGGGACTGGGAGCGCCGGGAGCCCACCATCACGGAGGTGCGGGTGGTGGACACCTACTGGTCGGACCACTGCCGCCACACCACCTTCTCCACCCATTTGACGGATGTGGAGATCCAGGACCTCAACGTCAAGGCGGCCTACCAGCGCTACCTGGACGCCCGGGTGGAGGTGTACGGGGAGGAGAAGGCGAAAAAACGTCCCCAGACCCTCATGGACATCGCCACCATCGGCACAAAGACGCTGAAGAAGCGGGGCCTTCTGCCCGAGCTGGACGAGAGCGAGGAGATCAACGCCTGCTCCATCCATGTGAACGCCGATGTGGACGGGGAGGGGCAGGACTGGCTGCTCATGTTCAAGAACGAGACCCACAACCACCCCACCGAGATCGAGCCCTTCGGCGGCGCGGCCACCTGCATCGGCGGCTGCATCCGGGACCCCCTGTCCGGCCGGGCTTACGTCCACCAGGCCATGCGGGTGACGGGGGGCGGCGACCCCACCGTGCCCCTGAGCGAGACCTTAGAGGGCAAACTGCCCCAGCGGAAGATCGCCCAGACCGCCGCCGCGGGCTACTCCTCCTACGGCAACCAGATTGGTCTGGCCACGGGCCATGTGGCGGAGCTGTACCACCCCGGCTATGTGGCCAAGCGCTTGGAGTGCGGGGCGGTTGTGGCGGCGGCCCCCGCCAGCCACGTGCGGCGGGAGCGCCCCGCCCCCGGGGATGTGGTGATCCTCTTGGGCGGGCGCACGGGCCGGGACGGCATCGGCGGGGCCACCGGCTCCTCCAAGAGCCACAATAAGAAGTCCC